>CAYOHQ010000295.1:0-4411 GCA_964403805.1 uncultured Thioalkalispiraceae bacterium
TAATGTTGCCAACGCTTCACCTTCAATATCTTCTGCAACAATTAAAAGCGGTTTACTTGCTTTTGCAACGCCTTCTAATATTGGTAGTAAGTCACGAATATTCGATAATTTTTTGTCATACAATAAAATTAAAGGTGCTTCTAAATCTGCTGTCATATTAGCTTGATTGTTTATGAAGTAAGGTGATAAATAACCTCGATCAAACTGCATACCTTCAACAACGTCTAGTTCATTTTCCAGGCCGGTACCTTCTTCTACAGTGATAACACCTTCTTTACCGACTTTTCCCATTGCGTCAGCAATAATGCTACCAATAGACTCATCAGAGTTAGCTGAAATAGTGCCTACTTGAGCAATCGCTTTGTCATCAGTACAAGGTTTTGATGATGCTTTAAGTGCTTCAACGGCTGTAGCAGTTGCCTTATCAATACCGCGTTTTAAATCCATTGGATTCATTCCGGCAGCAACGGCTTTCATGCCTTCAGTCAAAATTGACTGTGCTAATACTGTCGCGGTTGTTGTACCGTCACCAGCAAAATCAGATGTTTGTGAAGAAACTTCCTTCACCATTTGAGCTCCCATGTTTTCAAATTTATCATCTAATTCAATTTCTTTTGCTACAGATACACCATCTTTCGTGATGGTTGGTGCACCAAAGCTTTTATCAAGCACAACATTACGACCTTTAGGACCTAATGTTACTTTTACTGCATTTGCCAGTGTGTTTACGCCGGCCATCATGCGATGTCGGGCGTCTTCACTAAATTTTACATCTTTTGCTGTCATGTCTTTTTCCTCAAATTTATATCAATGTGACTATATTAAGCTTCAACTACACCCATGATGTCTTCTTCACGCATCACGATTAAATCTTCACCTTCTACTTTAACTTCTGTCCCGGAATATTTACCAAACAGAATCTTATCGCCAACTTTGACGTCTAATGGACGAACATCGCCAGCATCCGATATTTTACCGGTGCCTGCTGCAACGATTTCACCTTCAGATGGTTTTTCAGTAGCGGAATCAGGAATAACAATACCACCAGCGGTAGTCGTTTCTTCTTCCATGCGGCGTACAATCACACGATCATGTAATGGACGAATTTTCATTTCACTTTATCTCCAATTATAAAAATAGTAAATACAATAAAAGTATTGTAAATCAATACGTTATGTTATTGTCAGTAAGACTTTTTTATTAACATTCTAAATTTAGCATCCAGATTAGCACTCGATGCATGAGAGTGCTAATGATAGTCAGCTAACGGCTACTGTCAAGGGATTACTGGTATTTTCCGGCTGTTAATATAAAATATATCTCAATGCTAGAATAAAACGCCATCACTACGAAATATTGCAATTATTCAGTATTGTCAACAAACAGAATTTACCTGTAATTCCATGACACTATATATGAACATCTTGTCTCGATTTCAAGTGAAAGTGGTAAAATAAGTACAAAAATTAAATTCTAATGCCAACTTGCTATCAAATCAGAATTCTACTAAAAAAGTCTCTATGGCTAATGAATTTTCTTACGATAATTTTTTCAAAGACCTACAGGCGCTCGCAGAATCCGCTTTCCCAAAACGCTGTGCGAATTGTGAGCGAGTGTATGAGACAGCTGAAGATTTTTTGGCACAAACCGAGCATATAACACCAGAACGTAGTGGCTTAAAGCGATCAGTTGATGATCACGGCACGATAATCGTCGAAGCATTTCGTAATTGTGTGTGTGGCTCAACATTGATGGACTTTTTCAGTGATCGCAGGGATGTATCATCAGTCGGATTGTCCCGGCGTGATAAATTTGGACTATTGCTGGAGTCCTTAACGGATCAGGGATTGGAATTCACAGTAGCACGTACAGAATTAATCAAAATCTTAAGAGGTGAAAGAAGTACGATATTGAGTCGGTTTAAACCACCAACTTAATTAGAATTGCAAATGCATATTTAGCAGGTAAAAAATAATCAACTTTCTGAATAAGACGAAAATAAATAGTGAATATCGTCTAATGAATCTGTAATTGAATAGGGTAAGGTTTTGGCGAATAAGTCCAGTAAAACAACAGCATTAACAGCCGCATCACTATCACTAGCAGCCCTTAAGCGCGTTGCAAGTGATTTATTAATAATTTGTAAATTTTGATATATATCGCTCAAACCCGTTAAATTTAAATCGACTTGCTTATGCTCATTACTTTTGAAATATTGTGCTAGCAAATACATTGATGTAGCGCGATAGATAGTTTCTTCTTCTGTGGCAAGCGGTAAATGAAAGCGAGCCATTGGACGAAAATAACGCATATGTGGACAGTCACTCGTTGCCAAAATCAAACCCAGTAAAGAACTCAAGCCTCGTTGAATGGTAGTGTTTGCCGATATAACTCGCTCACTGGTAATTACCTCCAAATAAACATCGTCATGTGACTGAAATTCACTTGAATTATCTATCAGTATGCTGAGGTTATTAGCAACTGGACAAAGTGGAGTTGATTTAGAATCAAGCGGGCAATTCGGACATTGATTAAAATCCAGTTTTTTCCAGGGACGATCATCAAGCTCTTGTAGGGAAACAAGCTCGAGCGTTTGCGAATTTAACTGTAATTGGTATTCTAATGTTTTTACATCAGCAAATTTAAAACGATAAGTAATATCAAAATTAGTCACTATGGGCATCACTAAACATTTAATTTCTCCAAAATACTATTAAAATATAACTCTATTTTGTTGTTATTTATGTTCTACAATTAACTCGTAGTATTTGAATGCTTCTTTAATATTTATTCGTAACTGTTCATCATTCCAGGGCTTGGTAAAAAATTTGAAAATCGCACCATTATTTATTGCGTCTACAATATCGTTCAATTCGGAGTGACCAGTTAAAAGTATTCTTATACTATTCGGATATATTTCTTTAACGTGACTAAAAAATTCTGCCCCAGTCATATTTGGCATACGTTGATCAGAAAGAATAACTCCTACTTCATTGATAGCTAATAAATTGAATGCCTCATCCGTATTTAATGCTATCAATATTTTATAGCCTTGATTTCGAAAAACACGTTTTAATGCAGATGTAATATTTTTTTCATCATCCAAAATAAGTAGTGTACGTTGTTTAGTTTCATCTGAAATAACATTAATATCAAATGAAGCACCTTGCTTTAACAGCTCTGTCATTTTATCTGCAGGTAACGGTTTACTAAAGTAATAGCCCTGTATTATCTCACAATGATTTCGTGCCAAAAAGCCCAGTTGTGCTTCGGTTTCAACACCTTCAGCCACAACAGTTAATTTCATATTATGTGAGAGTGAAATAATTGAACGCACAATAGCAACACTGTCAGGATCCGTAGCGACATCACACACAAAAGAACGATCAATTTTTATAATGTCAATTGGAAGATGCTTTAGATAACTTAACGACGAATAACCTGTTCCAAAATCGTCAATAGAAATCGAAATCCCCATTTCTTTAAATTTAGTTAAGATAATAACTGCTTCATCCACATTTTGCAGTAAAACGCCTTCTGTAATCTCTAATCCAAGATACTTTGGTTCAATGTTATTCTCAGATAATACGTTAGTGATAACATCGATTAGGTTTTTTTGAATAAACTGAAGTGGCGATAAATTAACATCGATAACTAAATCTTCATAACCCAGGTTTTGCCAAATTTTAAGCTGTCTAACAGCTTCGGTAATTACCCATTCACCAACAGGAACAATTAAACCAGTTTCTTCAAGTAATGGAATAAAATCAGATGGAGGAACAATCCCTGTACCGGGTTGTTCCCATCGGAGTAATGCCTCAGCACTTGTTGTTAGTCCTGTCTCAATAGTTACCTTGGGTTGATAAAATAAACAAAATTCTTCATTATCAAGTGCATATCGAAGTTTATTTTCGAGTGTCATTCGATTAAATGTCTTTGCATCCATTTCAGGAGAATAGTATTTAAGGCTATCACCAGCAATTTGTTTCGATTGAGCTAATGCAATATCCGCATTCTTCATTAAGTCTTCTACTGTATTTCCGTCTTTTGGAAAAATTGATATGCCAACACAGGCCGTTATAGTCACTTCATTACTAATAATTTCAAACGGTTTCGTCAAAGTATCTAATAATTTATTTACGAAACCTGTTATACGAGACGAGCTATCAAAATTTTCTATTATTACCGAAAATTCATCCGCACCAATACGCGCTACCATGTCACAAGCTCGTTTTGCCAATTGAAATCGTTTTGCAACTTCCATTAGTAAAACGTCACCACCGGTATGTCCCAAGCTATCATTAATTTTTTTAAATCGATTCAAGCCAAATACGGCAACAACAAAATTTGTTCCTGTGTGTTTAGCCTCTGCTATTGCTTGATTTACTTTATCAACATAGTGAGGCCGATT
>CAYOHQ010000296.1:0-4402 GCA_964403805.1 uncultured Thioalkalispiraceae bacterium
ATCTATGTTCTTCATTCCTGCGACCACCAAATTACTAAAAGGGCAACTAATAAAATCCGTATTTGGTTCAATTAAAGTAACGTCAACGTTTGGTGCATAGGTTTTGATGTAACGGGCACAGGTCGCACCGCCATAGCCACCGCCAATGATAACAATTTTTGCAGCGTTTTTTGCATAGAGATTATCCAATAATAATAACTCTCCAGTACTCAATGCAGCAGCACCGGCTGCAACACGCTTTAACCAGTCACGACGTGAAAAAATTTTCATTTCATTCTCCGATATAATTTTTATTTCAGTTTAGAAAAATAGTCAGCGAGTAATTCAATTTCTTCATTGGTATAGGATTTTGCATAACGTTCCATTATCGTTGATTTTTCTTCTCCTGATTTGAATCCTAACAAACTTTCAACAATATCCGATTTTTCCAGATCACGTAATTCCGGAATTTTACCGGAACCTTCGCCTTTTTGGCCGTGACAAATAAAACATTGAGATGCCAGTGTTTCAGCTTGCGAAATTTCAGCACTGTTGACTTGAATCGGAGCAGATAAAAAAATAAAGGAGAGCAATACTAGTTTTTTACAATTTTTAATCATAGAAATATTACCTTGATAAAGTATCTTAAAATAATAAAACACAAACAGATTTTACACTGTTTGTGTTTTTTCTCGATAATAGAAATTATTTATTTAAAAACCTATAGTGAATTGTAGTGTTGTCCGATTGTCAGCAACTACAGTGCCAGGAACACTTACTTGATCCCAGTATTCAATAAAGCTTTTAAAATTTTCATTGATGTAGTAAGTCAGATTTAAAGTGACTTCGTCATAAGAATCGTTACCATTTGATTTTTCATAACTATCTAGTCTAACTACAGGAACAAAGGTAGGTGAGCCAGTTACCGTTTTTATATGATAAATATATTGTAATGAATAAGCATTGTTTTTTACTGTGCTTGTTGCATCGGTTACATCATCTTCAGCCATTATGTAAGCACCTTGTATGCGTGAGTTTCCTATATCCGCTTGAAAGTCAAAACCGTTTCGAGAAAAATCTCGGTCTACAGTCGCTGGTGTTAACGTTGGATCAGCTTTTGTTGTTCCTGAACCTGTGAAAGCACCAATCATTATTGAATTAGTAATATCATATGCAATACGTGCGCTAATGGTATCACTTGTTACACCTTGACTATCACCTGATTCACCGCTGATACCTGCAATGTAAAAGAATTTATTGGCACGTCCTGATATCTCAAAATTTTGTCGACGATCGCGAGGTTTACCATTAGCACCACCAAATGATTGATCAATATAACCGACCTTACCTCGAGTTAACCGAAACTGATTACCCATTAAGCCGTATGAGTCAGCCCAAAATGTCGGTGCATAGGTAGCATGTAGATTAACCATATCATTAAGCCGATAAGACATGGCCATATTGGCTATTCGTACTTCAAAGCTATTTTCATCATCTTCAGCTTCAACTTCAAAGAAACCGGAAACATTGTGATTAATTGCTCCACCAATAAATAATTCGATTTCTTGCAAGGCTCTCATCTTTCGTTCGCCACTGCTTTTTTTGTCATAAGGGCGAGATTGAATTAAAGCAGAAATTGGAAAGCTGCCGGCTTCAGTAAAAACAGGAGATTTTCCTTTTAAATCTTGTTTAAAACGATAGCCGCGTTCACGAAAACTTCGTCCTTTGGCATTAAGTTGAGGCCAGGCATTATGGCAGTATGAACATTTTTTTTCATATTTGCTGGCGAAACTCGGTGTAGCGTTAGCCGAATTGCTAAAACTAAATAATAATACCAGTGCTGATATAATCGTAATTATATTATTTTTCATTATGAATTTCCTTATTGTAATTTAAAAACTATAAACGTATTCGCTATACACAGCAGCATGAGCCTCTAAAATAAATTGAGACACAATTATGCACAAGCTATATAACGTTTATTAAAACTTAAAAAATTAAAATTATTCTAGATCAGGAAATTTTTTGGAGGGCGGAAGAATTCGTTTAACTTAACTTCATTATTACTAAAAATGTAGTCATTATTCAAAATCGAGCTAGTGTAAACTGGAGTTGTATTGTCTTTTAGTGACATATTAACAGCAGCGGTACTAGTTTTGCACATTTCATAACAAATATTAACCTGACACTTAGGCGATTCATTAGTTTCTAACTGAGTTAAATTGTCTCTATTTTTATTAGTCTCAAATTTTAGTTCCATTGACATATTCGTATTCATGGGCTCAAAAATAGACATCTTATTCACTTGTTGGTTAAAAACAAATGTAAATGAAAAAATTAAATACGCTACAATGTTTATCTTTTGACGAATCATGTTAATAATTTTTTTTAATAGTTTTAGTTTGTTAATAAAAAGATTAAATGGATGTTAAGTATGATATACGATTATTAATACTAGCTTAACAAAAAAAATATATTTATATTATTTGTATAAAACTGAGATGCAAGTCCACAAAAAACAATTTATGGTAAATAATATATTTGTTTTTATGCTATTAATAAACGGTTAGAAATATTTAAGAAATAAATTGCTAATACTAATTCTTTTTCGATAAATCGGGTACGGAGTATTTCCGATAGTAGTGTTAAAAATTGACTCGCAATTACCTAGTCTCAGAGTGAGCTGCCAATTTTGTTAGGTCAGTCGTAGAGATATTTTTCAAGAACTTACCTCAGAGAACCAGGCATGAATAAAAATAGTTTGGAAAAATAACATAATAGAATCAAAGCCACTAGACTTAATAATTGATTCTATTTTATTAGTACTAAGTAATACATTTCGACCAAAGTAATCTTCGTTTACAGGCATTCCAGCATAATCATGCATATTAACCCAAACATCTAATATATTTTTGTAATCTGAAGAGGAAACATTAGACGCTAAATCTGCGTTAACCATGTAACCACCAGGACGAAGTCGTGCTGCAATTTCGGAAAAATATTTATTTCGTGCCTCTAGGTCATTATTAAAATGTGACACTAAAATGCTAGTTGCTGCATCAAAGTTATCTGACTCTGGGAGTGTATTTAGATACCCTTCATGGAAAGTACAGCGTGTTGCGATACCACAGTCTTCTGCCTGTTGTCGGCAAATGTTTAACATTGCTGGTGCTGGTTCAACAGCAGTGAAATGCCATTGAGGAAATTCTTTGGCGAGGTATAGTAACTCTGCTCCTGTTCCAACACCAATACATAGAATTTTTGCATCAATTGGTAATTCTGAAAACTTCATTCTAATACACAAATGTAAAGCATCTTTAATAGGAGCCAACTTAGCTCTTTGCTCATCATACGAAGATGCATTTTCTTTACTAAATATTGTATTGATTTTTTGATCTTTCATACAGTTATCCTATTTTAGTAGTAATAAATGATTCTTATATTAATTTAATTGGTATATGAAATCCTATCGGAATAGTTAAAAATTGTAACAATTTGTTAATATGAAAATTAATTATTAAGGTTAACAAAGTAATTTTGTGATGTGTTTGAAGGTAATTAAATCTAGAATTTGTTGGCTGTAGCTTATCTATAATTGTACATTTTTTAGGTAGTTATGTGATAAGTATCTTGAACTTATAAATTAAAAAGCTGTCAATACTTATGTAGATAGTAAACCGTATAATAATTATGTTAAAACCATAGATAAGTAGGCTACACTTATATACATGAAATTACGAATTGCACATGTTCTAATAATAACATTATTTATGTTCCAAAATGCCTGGGCAATGGAACAGACATTTTTAGTGTTCTGTGAGAGTCAGGAAATTTCTCATGACATTAATCAGCATACTGATGATGAGGGAATTTCAGCAGATCACGACCATGGGGTATGTAATGATTGCTGTCATCTATATGCATCAGTTATCGGTATTACTGAAACACCTTCACTATCCAATATTCATTCAAATCAGCAATATACTAATTTTGTAAAAAATAAACATCATTCTATTGATAATAAACCCGTCATACCACCTCCCATTAGCTAAAAAATAACAATTTATCTACTCGTATTTTGAGTGTAATGAATTGTGGCTGCTCTAACGATAAATATCGTCCTGCATCACTCTTCATCTTTCATGGAATTATAATTTACGGATAATTTTTATTATTAGCGTGCCCTGGAGGTACAAAATGAATACATTAATTAATACTACTAAAAAAATGCTTAAATTAACTTTGGCTTCGGTTTTATTTATGTCACTTGCAACTGCTTATGCAGCGCAAGATATTAAAATTGAAACGAAATCATCAAAAATAGCCGATGTAATCAATGTTACTGCAAGCCGTGATGGTAATTCACTTTCAGTTAAAGGTAAGTTAAAACGTCTTCCCGGTGGTCATATGGTAATACCTGGTA
>CAYOHQ010000297.1:0-4307 GCA_964403805.1 uncultured Thioalkalispiraceae bacterium
TTTCGTCGAGATGGCTTTACCACTTTTTTTCAAGTGCCTCACGGGCAATTTCACCAATTAGCTTTTCTTCGGCGACCATCTTTTTAAGGCGACGGTTTTCATCTTCAAGTTCTTTCATGCGTTTCATCAGTGAAGCATCCATACCACCGTATTTTGAACGCCATTTGTAAAATGCAGATGTGCTTATACCGTGTTCTCGGCATAAATCAGGCACTGACGTGCCTGATTCATTTTGTTTTAAGATGCTCAATATTTGACTGTCTGTGTATCGTGATTTTTTCATAGAAAACTCCTTCGTTTAGTTGTCGAGAATTTTCTACTTTTAACTCCTATTATTTATTGGGAGGATTACAGTCTGGTATTGAACGCTCATCTTCACATTCTGGTAGAAGAAGTTTGGCCAGCAAATTACTACATGAACAAGAAGGTGAACATCTTAAGACTGTTCAACAAGTACTTGGCCACCAAGATGCTGCAACTACTATCATTTATCACGAATTACCTGAAAATGAGGTTAAAAAAGTACTTAAAAAAGCTGGTAAATCGTTTGAAGACTTATAGCGTAGTAATACGTTCAAACTCTTCGGTGTTTTCCTGAATTACAACCAACTTCATCTACAAAGTTAACTGCTATTACAACAATTTGCCAATCTGGTGCTTTAATCACATTCATAATTATTTCCAATGTTAATCATGCTAAGTAAATGGATTTAATACATTAACTCCAGTTTTAATAAAATCCTTATCATTTCGTGTTACTACTGTTAAATCGTGAATTAAAGCAGTTGCAGCAATTTGTTTGTCTAATGCATTTTCTGGGTGTGGTGATCTTAGTTTCCCCCAAAGTTGAGCAACATCTTCATCAATTTCAATAATATTATCTTGGTATTCAGTAAGTATTATTACAAGCCATTTTTCTAATTGATTTGCCTGTTTAATATCACCTCTATGGCGTATAAGTTCAATGCCTCGTCTTAATTCACCAATTGTAATAACGGAAATATATAATTTATAATTTTTATCAACAATGGTGTTTAAAAATTTCTTAACCCCTTTATTGATTTGTTTTTTTCGAATTTCACTAATTACATTCGTATCAATTAAAAACATCTTTACCTGCTGAATCATCCACGCGATTAAAATCACTGTCTTTACCCACGTTCGGCATTGAGGTTAAAACATCTACAAATGATTTTTTTTTCGAACCAAGCAATGTTTGCTTTAGTATTTCGCGATGTTCGGCTTCAGCACTGCAACCGTGTTTAGCTGCTCGTTTTTTTAAAGCTTCAACAATCTCTGGGGCTAAATCTCTAACCACTAAACTTGACATACAACTCTCCAATATATTTCATTGATATCAATGATAGCATCTACGTAGCAGTAATGATAGCATTGATATCATATATATTACGATTAGCTCTTATCTATCTGATTTTATTGCATATATTGTAAACAGATACTTCTGTATTCAGATTTATTTATTCCAGTTAACTTTCTATCGGTGCAGTCCAAGTACTTAGGTCAAAAGCAGGTTTTTTATCGAGAACGATGTCCCACCAACCAAATACGCTTGCAATAATATGATCAAGCTCCCGTGTACTGGCTGTCTGTTTAATTGGACTATGTTCTGGTAAACAATATGCCGCTACTTCTGAGCTTTGTAACAAGTGAAAGACACCTTCCGAAAACCCCTCTCCGGCATAGACTATGCAAGCAGGCATCCACATAGCATCTATATCATTAAGAGCGTAAGGTATTTTTTCATCTACCGTCCCAGAACTTTGTTGATATTTACATTCGATTGACATTGCTTTTTGAGTGTCTGGTGAATGAACAAAAACATCAACTCTTCTATTTTTACCAATAATTGATTTTCCGACATTTACTTCTAATATCACCAAATGAAGTAATGATGTAAGCAGCAATAAGTTTAGAGAACTCATTTCCTGTCATTATATTATTACCTTACAACTGTAATTCGTGTTGTACATTTTGTTTTCCTTTACTTAGTTTTTCGCTAGTTTCTACCCCACCAGCTCCAGATAACCGTTCTTTAGCAACTTCAACCGCTTCTAAACACAAATCATTACCAATAAAGTTACGATTCAAATTAAGCGCAGCTTCACCTGCACTTGAAGATCCCATAAAAGGATCAAGTATAACCTCACCAGGTAAACTACTTTGTTCAATGAATATTTCATTTAACGCTACCGGTTTTTCTGTTGGGTATCCATTGAACACTCTGGGAACTTGTAAAACATCTGGAGTACCAAGATTTGTTAATTTTCGTTTTCCTTTCTCAAAAAATAAAACAAATTCATATCGGGCGCGGTAATGATAACCCATACCTATTTTTTGCTTATCCCAAACAATTGGTTTCCAGAATTTAAAACCTGCTGCCTCTGCAATAGGCTTTATGACAAACATTGATTCTTGATTCGAAAAAACATATAAATGTGTATTCTTCTTCATTATTCGATAAAACTGCTCAAATAACTCTGGAAATCCCGTGTCTGGGAATATATCAAACCAAGCATTACTTGATGCTTTACTGTTCTTTAACCGAGTAGTTGTACCAATTGAACGATATTTTTCTAGTGACTCATAAGGAGGGTCTGTTAGCGCAAGGTCTATTGATTCAGAATCAAGAAGCTTTAAACACTCAATGACATCACCATGATGTAAGGAAAATTTTGGTTTACTCGTTTGATTCATTGTATTGTTGAGCTCTTTTTGCCTTTTTGCTGTTATGTTATCTACCACTTTAAATTTCCTATGCGTGCCTTGGATTACGAACACGCGAATACAAATTTTTAAATATCTTTTCTAACTCTAATTCTTTGCGCCGGACTTTGCGCTCCAGTGTTCTTTTTTGTTTAATGCCAGTAACTGCCATTAAATCTTCCCATTTGCACCCGTTATTATAAAGTTCACGAATAAAGCTATCTCGAAAGCTTGAAGGTGTCGCGCCATGTAAACCTGTTCTCTTAATCATACGCTTTAACTGCTCATTCATTGATCGAGGCTGATACTCGCCCGAACCAGCTTTGCGAGGTGAAAGCTTATAAGGCTCTCCCCTATTATTAAGAAAAAATTTACTATTTGGATCAAGATTTCGGTAGGCGGCTAAATTTGATAAACCTATATTATTTTGTTTACGCCACTCTGCATAGTTATCGAAAAAATCTAGCATGTGTTCCTTTGTATAACATGTTCTTTCTTCGCCGTTATACGCGGTATGTTTAGGTAGCACCCAAGACATATAAAAATCACCTGTCTCTGCAATTACATCATTAACTGATAAGAGTGAGAGTTCTTGTGCCGTAAGCCCCCAATAAACCGCTCCCATAATTAGTGCTGCATTTCTTCTCCCAAATGAAGTACCAGCATTTTTATCTAGCAATTCTTGTATATCTTTAACATCAAAAAATCGTTCTACAGCCATTAATAAATTACCACATTAGTGTCACTCAATATCATTATTTGCGCTTTGTGACCACTATAAACCTATATTTTAAATGCATCAACACGCAATATTTGCGGTATTGGGTAAAACGAAACAAACAAGTTATTGAAAACAGAATCTAACCCTACTCGCACTTGAGGTCATTGGAATATACGCTTGTTGTCATTTTATGGCGAGGAGGATGACAAATCAAAAATGGTATTATTACCACAAATTTTAATAGCTATAGATTTACACTGTGCTAAATTAAAAAATGATTTATTTATAATGATCCACTTTGTCATTTTAAATTGGGATAAAGATATAAAAGTGGTTACCACGTTTAATTTTCTAAAAACACTTTTGTGTCAATTATCATTATTTTTCATAAAATTAAAAAGGATCTTAGCATGGCTAAATTATATGCACTTTTATTATTTGTTGCTGTATCGACGAATGCTTTTGCAGCACCATTAACTGCCTTTGATACATCACATTGGAAAAAGATTGAATTAAACTATGATCCAATAGCGCTAAATGATGATGGGAAAATTCTTGGAGACAACTACGTTGGCGCACCTCCTTATAAGGACATGGTATCAGCATCGCGTCGTCCATATATTTTTCATAATGGCGATGTCGATACTGTAGAACTTCTTCCTGAACTTTTTTCTACTGCAGGATATCGAACCTTTCATACTATGCATGTCGTTGACATGTCTAATAACGGTTATATTCTTGGCGATTATATGCGTACTAATCTATCAGGAGCTGCCATTTCTAACGAATTAGTCACATGGCGTGGAATACCATATTACCCTTACATTGATAATATGTATAACCCTAGTTACTTTGGAAATCC
>CAYOHQ010000298.1:0-4307 GCA_964403805.1 uncultured Thioalkalispiraceae bacterium
CAACGTATTAAAGCGGCAGAAAGTAACATTAAACAATATTGTAAATAATATAATTCAAAATTCATGAAAATACTGTTTTATAGTATTGTACTCATCTTAATTATAATCATCGGCATTTATATCATTAAGCCTGAATTATTTTCCTCAATACAAAACCAAATTAGTAATAAAGTCACAACTATCTTTCCAAATGAACTAAACCCAAAAACAACTACAATTTATAAATGGACAAATGCCAAAGGTGAGCCACAATTTACTAACACTCCTCCTCCAACAGGAATAAAATATACAACAGAAAAAGTTCCTAATGGCACAAATGTAATGCCGTCAAAAGTGTTTACAGGTAAAATCGAAAAATAATTTTTTATAATCAGTTAAAAATCTGCTTTTTGCACCTTACCAAAATTGTAACAACCCTATACAATCTAAAAAATTGTTACTAATTTCTAACCACTTACAGATCAAGAGCAGTAAAGACATTATGCGCGTTTCAAACTATTTACTATCAACATTAAAAGAAACACCGGCTGACGCTGAAATTATTAGCCACCAACTCATGTTGCGTGCCGGACTGGTACGTAAACTAGCCTCTGGCCTTTACAGTTGGCTACCTCTGGGTTTAAAGGTGTTACGAAAAGTCGAAAACATTGTTCGAGAAGAAATGGATCGTGCTGGAGCACAAGAATTGCTTATGCCAACCATTCAACCCGCTGAATTATGGCAAGAATCAACTCGATGGGATCAATACGGAGCTGAACTATTACGCATAAAAGACCGACACAATCGGGAATTTTGCTATGGCCCAACCCATGAAGAAGTCATCACTGATTTGATCCGCAAAGAAATTCAGAGTTACAAACAGTTACCGGCTAATTTTTATCAGATTCAGACAAAATTTCGAGATGAGCGCCGACCCCGTTTCGGTGTTATGCGTGCTCGTGAGTTTTTAATGAAAGATGCGTATTCATTTCACATAGATGAAGAATCTCTAAATGAAACCTATCAATTAATGCATGCCACTTATTGTAAAATATTTGATCGAATAGGATTAAGCTATCGTCCTGTTGATGCGGATTCCGGATCGATCGGAGGCAGTAGCTCACATGAATTTCATGTTTTAGCCTCCTCAGGTGAAGATGCAATCGCATTTAGTGATAGCAGTGATTATGCTGCCAATGTAGAAACTGCCGAAGCACTAGCGATAGATTCAGATGCTGAAGATGCTATCAACATTACAACTATCGATACTCCAGGAAAATCGAGTATCGAGGATGTCAGTCAGTTTTTAAATGTTAATGCTAGCAAATGTCTAAAAACTTTACTTGTAAAAGGTGTCGATGACACCGTTGTCGCTTTAGTATTACGTGGTGACCATGTATTAAATGAAATTAAAGCTGAAAAAATTGAATCGGTAATATCACCTTTAGAATTGGTTAGTGATGAGCAAGTTGCGAAAGTGGCAAACTGTGAACCGGGTTCGATTGGGCCAGTTGGTTTGAACATCCCAATTTTTGCAGACAGAAGTGCATTGCAAGTTTCCAATTTTGTATGTGGAGCTAATGAAACAGGCAAACATTTAATGGGTGTTAATTGGGGACGAGATTTGGAACACGCCACGAGTGTTGATATTCGAAATGTTGTCGATGGTGATCCAAGTCCTGATGGCGTAGGCAGTTTATCCATTCAACGGGGAATCGAAGTTGGTCATATTTTTCAATTAGGCACAAAATACAGTAAGTCCATGAATGCCACTGTACTCAATGAAAATGGTAAAAGCACTGTTACAACGATGGGCTGTTATGGCATCGGAGTCTCGCGCATTGTAGCTGCAGCAATTGAACAAAATCATGATGAAAACGGGATTATCTGGCCTAATGCAATAGCGCCTTTCCAGATTGTCATTATCCCACTGAATATGCAAAAGTCAGAAGAAGTTAAGCAAGCTGCCGAATCAATTTATAATACGCTGAGAGATAAAAACATAGACGTATTGTTTTACGACATGAAAGAACGCCCAGGCATAATGTTTGCCAACATGGAGTTAATAGGTATACCGCATCGAATCGTCATTGGCGACCGGGGATTAAAAAACAACAATGTAGAATATAAAAGTCGTACAGATTCAGATTCACAAGACATTGCTGTAGATGAAATAGTTGACTTTGTTCTCAATGCAGGCAAGTAAATTAAGCTATGGTTTAAGCTATGAAAGTAATATCTATATTTTTATTACTCGTCCTGAATGGTATATTAGCAAATAATAATATCTATGCTGCTACGACTCAAAAGCCAGACGATGAATTAAGGCAACTATTAGTAAACGCTATTGCCGATGCCGATAGTTTTGATGATCGTTTTGATGCCGAGGTTTGGCTTAAAGACATGTCTACTCGATTACAAAAAATTGTTATAGATCCAGCGATACGGATTTCACTGTTAAAACAAATTCACTATGAAGCGACACGAGTAAAATTACCACCAGAATTAATTCTATCGGTTATTCAAGTTGAAAGTAACTTTGATCGGTTCGCAATTTCAAGAGTTGGAGCAATCGGTTTAATGCAGATTATGCCGTTCTGGTTAAAAGAAATTGGTAATAATGATGACAATCTGTTTAATGCACGTACCAACCTTCGTTTTGGATGTACTATATTGAAATATTATCTGGACAAAGAAAAAGGAAATTTGACGTATGCACTAGCGCGTTACAACGGCAGTAAAAATAGCTTTGTCTATCCTAAAAAAGTGTATTATCAAATGGATAATCGCTGGCACAATAGGGATCAATACTAAATCCAACTTAACGTTATTTTATAATTTTTACTACAGCATTCATACCAGAACGCAGTTTGTTACCAATAATATTATCTGAAACTGAAATAACAGCAGCAGCTTGATATAATTCTTGTTCAGCTATTAACGATTTTAAAATTAATGTTCCTTCATAAGAGATACCATCAATAAGCACTTCAACTTTACTATTATTTTTAATTTTTTTAAAATCATCGACAGTAAGCTTAAACTGTGCTGATATTTTACTGGAATCCGAAATTTTTATCGCCGGTTTAGATTCAAATGATGATATAACTGTTTCATGTTCATTAACTGCAACAAATAATATAATTGCATTAAACGGTGCGAGAATTTGTGAAAACTCTAAATTACGTTTTGCTTGCTGCCATTTAATATCCGCGCTTAGGAAGTTAGTTTTACTCAAAATAAAATCATTTTTAACTACCTGTAATTCATGCTCTGATAATACAGTTCGATCATATAATTCTAAAGCCCTATCAAGTTCTCTTTTTGCTTCATCTAGTTCACTTTTATGAAGTTTACGTTGAGTTTTTGTAAGTAAATTATTATCAACATATTCTCGTTGATCAAGCACGATAAGTTTTTTTCCTGTTTTAACAATATCACCTGGTTTAACTTTAATGCTTGCTACAATGCCATTTACACGAAATGATAAATTCGTTAAATTATACCAACTCAGTTTTGCTTTGAATTCTTTTGCTTCAACACTATTTAAATTCAAGATTACAATAACAGAAAAAAACAACCATTTAATTAGTTTTAATTTATACATTCTGTATCCTTAATCAAATAAATTAATTGCAGGTTCTTCACCAAGTAAGGCATCAATATTGGCCCAAGTTAATAAAGTTTCATAAAATACCTTAGCCACTCCATACTGAGCATCGGTGACCTGAACCATTGCAGTACCCAAAGTAGTTTTAACTTCCATTTCATAAAGAGCTCGCTTTTCATCGAGCAACAGCTCACTATAATCACTAAAAGCATTCGCTTCGTCTCGTTCAAATCGAAGTGTATCGAGCTTTAATTTCAAGGATAATAATTCATCTTGAATGCTTGCTTTTGTTTGATTTAAAAGTGACTCTAACCGATACAGCTCAGCACGAACTTTGGCAACTTCAGAATCAACTTTACCACTATCATAAAGTGGCATCCCGATAACAATTGCAACATTCCAGTTCTCTCGAGAACGACTATTTATTGTAATATCATTTGCATAGGCAGATGTTTCTCCTACAAAATCAATTTTTGGTTTCATTGTAGATTTAGTAGCTTGTATGGTTTTTCTGGTAGAATCAATTTTTTTCTTAATTGATTTTAATGTTAAATTATTTTCAAACGCTTTTTTCACTAAACTTTCAATAGTTGGATATTGTTTAATTCTTTTCGTGATATTTGGAATTTCTAAAGTTAATGGTAACTCACCATTAGTATTCATCAAAAAAGCTAATCGATTTCTTGTTCGTCTTTGATTATATTCACTTTCAAACCTT
>CAYOHQ010000299.1:0-4296 GCA_964403805.1 uncultured Thioalkalispiraceae bacterium
GGGCATGCTTCACCGGCGTGTGTTTTTCATCAGGTCGATGTTTTTGGTGGTGAGGAGGCTTGATTATGCAAAATTATTTTTATGAGTTGTTTGATAGCCTATTACCCATACTGGAAACCAATGAGTTTTTGATTGCAAACGTAATCGGAGAAAAATCGGATTTTATTCGATTAAACCATAATAAAATTCGTCAGGCAGGAAACGTTAACCAGACTGACATTAGTTTACATTTAATTAACGGTAAAGTGCATGCCTCATCGAGTTGTAATTTAGTCGGTGATAAAAATGTAGATCTGTATCAGTTAAATGATTTGCTAACTGGTTTACGAGAGCAATGCGAGATATTACCCGACGATCCTTATTTGTATTATGCTACTGATATTTCCAGTAGCGAATTAATTGCAAACAAGGAAATACCGGATAGCAAAGACGCGCTGGATCACATTATGAATCAGGCAGCGAATTTGGACTTAGTTGGTATCTGGGCTAGTGGCGAACAATATCATGGTTTTGCAAATTCTGCTGGGCAACGAAACTGGTCTAGTAAAGGCAATTTTAATTTTGACTGGAGTGTTTATTATAATACCGATAAAGCAGTTAAAAATGATTATGCCGGGTTTAAGTGGCAAGATTATATCTTAAACTCAAAAATGCAACAAACCCGATCGGCACTGGATATTATTTCAAAACCCGCCAAACAATTAAAGCCGGGTAAGTACCGTGTCTATTTATCACCGGTTGCATTAAGTGAAATTATTGGTACGGCCGCATGGGGTGGTTTTGGCCTTAAAAGCCACCGCACAGCACAAACGCCTTTACTACAAATGGTATCAGGTGATAAAAAATTACACGAGTCAGTCACTTTATTAGAAAATCATGCGGCTGGACTGACCCCCGGTTTTACCAGTGACGGTTTTATTAAACCAGATCACATTACCTTAATTGAAAACGGTTCTTATAAAGATTGCCTGGTCAGTTCCCGAAGTGCACAGGAATATCAACAGCCTGTTAATACCAGTAGAGAGTTTCCGGACAGCTTTGAATTACTGGCAGGAAAATTACAACAAGATAATATTATAAAACAACTGGACACGGGTATTTACATTAATAACCTCTGGTATTGTAATTTTTCAGATCGCGATTCATGCCGAATAACCGGTATGACACGTTACGCCTGTTTTTGGGTTGAAAATGGTGAAATAATAGCGCCAATTAATGTCATGCGCTTTGATGAAACAATCTATAATATACTCGGTGCGCAATTAGTCGATTTAACTGCAGAACGGGAATATATGTTTAATCCGAGTAGTTACGATTTTCGTTCCAATGCCAGTGCTAACTTACCGGGTGCCTTGGTCGATAATTTTTCATTAACATTATAGTGTGATTTTAAATGAGTAATAATGCGGTAGTTTGTATTAGTAATAATAACAAAACAATTCGATTAAGCGTCTATAGTTGTAAACCCAATGTGTTTTTAACCCAGCTTGATAAGTTAATTAGTGCTTTTAAAAATAGTGGAAATAGTGTTGATATCGATGAACTGGTCATGGCTTTAATCGAAACTGGTTTTGATCTCGAAGCAGAAAGTAGTAACAGTTTTACCGCAACAGATATGACTACCAACACTCTGGTTAACTGGGCATGGTTACTCGATTTAGAAAGTAACACACTACACTATTGGGATGTCACCGCAGCATTAAATGGCATGCAGGAAACAATAGAACAAGATTCAATTAGCCCGCTAGATTATTGCAATTGGCTAGGTAGTGACGCTGTAGAAGATTATAAATCGGCAGTAACCAACACTAAAAATAACCTCACAGAACTTGGTGTAACTATAAATAATTTCTAATCAGTAGCAGAATCACATAATTAGAATACTAAAGTTTGTACTGGATTAACCGATAGACTCCACTATTAATACACAGTTTCAACTGATTAATAGGGGAAGAACTCGTTATGTCAGCATTTTTAAATCTCTTTCGAAATCTTTCTGTCAGTATTAAGGTTTTTTGTCACCTGTTTTTATCATTATTCTGCTATTGATATCCGGTATTATTTCATATAGTTACCTGGTCAAAATTGAAAAAAATGTACTCGATGTGACAGATAATCTGGCACCCGATGCAGGCACTGCCGCCAAGATTATGCGCCAAGTGTATCGCAAACGCTTACAGGTAAAGGATTACATCAAAACTTCCCATCAAAAAGCGATTCAACAATTTCAAGCTGCTGACAAGGAATACAGCGATATAATGGAACAGGCGCGACTTGATATCGGTGATCCGGAAAGGGTCAACCTGCTGAATGAAATAGATTCACTAAACAAAAAATATAATGACGCTTTTTATAATGTGGTTGTGGTTAATATGAATAAACGCCACGAGTTAGTTAAAAGTACTTTGAACGTCAAAGGTCCATTTATTGAGAAATCGTTATCAACTGTGATGGATAGCGCATTCAAGGATGGTGATGCGACAGCTGCCTATTATGGTGGAGTGGCACAAAAACATCTGTTATTGGGTCGCTTGTATGCATTTCGATATTTAACTGATAATGATGATAATTCACGTCAACGGGTTATATCCGAATTTGCGATAACAAAAAAACAATTGGGGACATTACTTGAAAATCTGGAGAACCCCGAGCGACGTGATCTAACGAATCGAGTTATCCAGGCGGTTGATGATTATATCGTGGTATTTAAACAGGTTGTTGACGCTATCGAAAAACGTAACGCGGCAGTTCGGGATATCCTTGATACAAATGGACCGATTATGGCACATGATTCGGTCAAGTTACGCGACAGTGTATTTAAATCGCTAACACAGCAAAGCAAGGTTGTTGAGAAAACTGTTTCAACAACACAAAATATGATCATGGCGGTAACGTTGCTTGCAACGGTCGCTGGTTTTATTATTGCGTTCTTAATTACCCGTGGCATTATTGTTCCAATTAAAAAAACCAGGGACATGCTCAGTAATATTGCTGAAGGTGAAGGTGATCTGAGCCTGCGTATTAGCATACAAAGCAAGGATGAAATTGGACAGCTAGGTCATAATTTCAATCTGTTTGTAGAAAAGCTGCAAAACATTGTTAGCGAAATTGCTGGTGTTTCTACTCAGGTCGCAACTGCCTCAGAAGAATTATCGGCAGTAACCGTTCAAACCAGTGCCGGTGTTAATAACCAGAAAAACGAAACGGAACAAGTGGCAACGGCCATGAACCAGATGAATGCAACCGTACAGGAAGTTGCAAAAAATGCCGAGGAAGCCTCGCAAGCTGCAAATGAAGCAGATAAAGATGCTAGTACCGGTAATCAGGAAGTCGAAAAAACGATACAGGCAATAACGACTCTGGCAACCGAAGTTGAAGAATCTGCAACGGTCATCGAAAAACTAAAAGAGGACAGTCAAAATATCGGTACAGTACTTGATGTGATTAAAAACATTGCTGAACAAACTAATTTATTGGCACTTAATGCGGCAATAGAAGCTGCACGTGCAGGTGAACAGGGACGCGGGTTTGCTGTTGTTGCAGATGAAGTCCGTACGTTAGCTCAACGAACACAGGAATCAACATCAGAAATCGAAAATCTTATCGATACACTACAGGGTGGTGCGGAACATGCAGTTTCGGTAATGAACAATAGTCGTGATCGGGCTCATTCAACAGTCGAGCAGGCAACACATGCAGGAAAATCATTATCAGCTATTACCAATGGTATTGTGACAATATCACAAATGAATACACAAATCGCTTCTGCTGCTCATGAACAGGGTAGCGTTGCTGAAGATATTAATCGCAATGTTAATAATATATATGAACTTTCAGAACAAACTGCGGCAGCAGCAGAACAAACCTCCAGTTCCAGTGCAGAGCTTGCACGGCTCGGTGAACAACTTAGTGTTTTAGTAGGACAGTTTAAGGGGATTAGTTGAAAATTTAGGAACTGTTATTTACGTTTAACTTTAAATTTAAGCCACACAATTAACGCACCAGACATAAAACCACTAACGTGACCTGCCCAGGAAATTTGGGGTCGAACATCGAGTAACACAAAAAACATTCCACCGTATAAAAACAGGGTAATCAGCGCTAAAAATATCGATTTTGCCGATCGCACATACAAGGCATTAACTAAAATATAAGACCAGTATCCCATTATTAAAGAACTGGCACCGCCGTGTACTCCCGGATTGCCTATTAACCAGGTTCCCAGACCACTCAACAGAATGATTAAAATAGTAACCTCCCAAAACTGAACCCGGTTACTCAGATGAACAATAAAAC
>CAYOHQ010000300.1:0-4248 GCA_964403805.1 uncultured Thioalkalispiraceae bacterium
CTGAAGTTACGGTTAAGGATTTTGGGTTTTCAAATAATTGACGAACTAATTGCTCACCAAGATCTTGTGAACTCGATACACGAGTAATAATAATACCGGCCGAAGTCGATAATAATAAAGCCGGTATCTGAGCTACCAGACCATCACCAATAGTAAGCAATACATAAAATCGAGCAGCCTGACTAAAATCCAGATCATTTTGTATTATTCCGATTGCCAGCCCACCAATGACATTAATGACCAGTATTAATATACCCGCAACTGCATCACCCCTTACAAATTTACTCGCACCATCCATCGAGCCATAAAAATCTGCTTCTTGACTAATTTCAGATCGTCTTAATCTGGCTTCATCTTGATCAATCAAGCCAGAATTTAAATCCGCATCGATAGCCATTTGTTTACCGGGCATTGCATCTAAGGTAAATCGTGCACTAACTTCAGAAATTCGAGTGGCACCTTTGGTTATAACGACAAAATTAATAATCACAAGAATCATAAATACAACAATACCCACAGCATAATTCCCACCTATTACGAAATTACCAAATGCTTCAATTACATTACCGGCAGCACCAGTACCAGTATGCCCCTCTAAAAGCACAACACGGGTTGAGGCCACATTAAGCGCTAAACGCAGTAATGTTGTAAGTAACAAAACCGTAGGAAATAACGCAAAGTCTAATGGTCGCAAGGTATAAATTGAAACCAGTAAAACGATTAAAGCTAGTGAAATATTAAAGGTAAACAAAACATCCAATAATATTGGTGGTAATGGCACGACGATCATAGCCATCATCATTAACAATAATATTGGTGCACCTAAGCCATTTAGCCTAAGACCAAACGGTCCAAATCCGGGTGATGCCTGTTCTGCCATAAATTAAATCCTGTTACTCAACTATCAAACTGTAAATCATCGGGAATAGTAATTTCAGGTTGTTTTGGAGCACCTTTATCGCCATATGCTTTTTTCTTTAATTGATAAACATAAGCTAATATTTGAGCCACAGCCAAAAACAAACCAGCTGGTATTTCATCGTTAATTTCTGTTGTATGATAGATTGAACGTGCAAGTGGCGGTGACTCTAATATCATTATGTCATGCTCATTTGCTACAGTCCGAATCCGAAATGCAACCAAATCTACACCTTTAGCAACTACAATTGGTGCTTTAGGTGAACTCTGATCGTATTTTAATGCAACGGAGTAGTGTTCCGGGTTAGTTATAACCACATCGGCATCCGGCACATCTTCCATCATTCGGCGTTGTGCCATTTCCCGTTGTAACTGACGAACATGTCCTCGTACTTCCGGGTTTCCTTCAGAATCTTTACTATCGTCTTTAACTTCCTGACGGGTCATTTTAATCTGTTTCTTGTGATCCCATAACTGGAATGGAACATCTACAATGGCAACTATAATTAACGCCGATGATAATGATAGAAATGCCCATAACATGATATTAATTGCGTTGTAAATTCCTTTTTCTAAGGGCACAGATCCAAGTGCAATCAATTCATCTTTGTTAAAATAAAGAAACATCAAAGCAACAGAACCAATAATCATAAATTTAGCAAGAGCCTTTACTAATTCGACTAGACCGCGAACTGCAAATATTCTTTTTGTACCACTAATTGGATCCAGTTTTTCCCATTTAAATGACAAGGCTTTAGTACTAAAATTAACACCACCAAGTGAAATAGGTCCTATAATTGCAGCTACTACCATCACAACAAAAAAAGGTGATATTACGCCTAAGGTGTCTAATATCGCAGTTCCTAATGAGCTCACCATAGTGCTTGGATTAAAAATATTTTCACGGCTAATTGATAACAATTTTGAAATCACTTCCATTAAGCCATTACCCATTGATGAACCTAAAATAGAAGCAGCCATTACAGCTGAAAACAAAACCAACATGGTATTTAATTCACGCGACCGGGCAACCTGCCCTTTCTCTCTGGCTTGCTCCTCCCGTCGCGGGGTCGGGTCTTCGGTTTTTTCTTGACCACTATCGTCAGCCATAATCAGCTACCTGTTATACTTCGCAATAGTAAATAAGCTTGATTAAACATATTATCTGTTGAAGAAATTACATTAGGTAATGTAAATAAAATAACAAAAAACCCCATTATCATCGTAATAGGAAAGCCAATTGATAAAATATTTAATTGTGGCGCAGAACGTGCCATAACACCAAAGGCCATATTTACAACCAATAATGATGCTATAGCAGGTAATGCCAATCCAACTGCTCCTGAAAATATAAATGAACCCCATCGAACCAAAGTCCACATATCCTCAGGAACCAGGCCACTTGTTGAAATAGGTATTGTTTCAAAGCTATCAACTAAAATTTGAATTAAAACAATGTGACCGTTTAAAATTAAATACATCAGAATCACTATAATGACATACAATTGACTCAACACAGGAACTTGATTACCATTTTGAGGATCAATCATTAATGAAAACCCCAGCGCCATTTGCATTGCAATAATTTGCCCACCAGTAATTACCGCACTAAATACTATTTGAACAGCGAAACCTAAAGTAATACCAATTAAAATTTGATGCATTATAATTAGAACAATTTCATAACCAATGTTAGTTGGCACATTAAATGGCGGTAAAATTGGTGAAACTAATAATGCTATGGCCAAGGAAATAACCAATCGAGCTCTGACAGGAACACTCTTTGCTCCAAAAATAGGAGCTGCCATGACCATTGCGGCTATTCTAAATAGCGGTAATACAAATGAAGCGATTAAATTAATTAATTCTGCTCCTGTAAATACCATCTTGTTAACCAATTAGATAGGGTATATCTTGAATCAGTCCTTTGGTAAATTCCATTATCACCCGTAACATCCATGGTCCTGCAATCATTAAGGTAAGAACAGTAACAATTAATTTCGGTATAAAACTTAAAGTCATTTCGTTAATTTGAGTGGCCGCCTGGAACATACTGACCATTAAGCCTACAATAAGCGCAGGAATCAGCACTACTAATAATAAAAGTAATACTACTTGTAAGGTATGTTGAAATATTGTTAAAACAGTTTCTGGAGTCATAATTTATTTTCACACATAGAAGCTTGAAGCCAAGGTACCAATTACAAGGTTCCAACCATCGACCAGCACAAACAACATTATTTTAAATGGTAACGATATAATCATGGGTGATAACATCATCATCCCCATCGACATCAACACACTGGCAGTGACAAGATCAATAATGAGAAATGGTATGAATAATAAAAAACCAATTTGAAAAGCGGTTTTTAGCTCACTGGTAATAAATGCGGGTACAACAACTGTAAATGGTATTTCATCAATTGTTTTAACATTATCGTTACCACTAATTTCAGAAAACATTTTCAAATCACTTTCGCGAGTTTGATTCAACATAAAAGCTCGTAATGGAACACTTGCTTTAATCAAAGCTTGATTAAATGGTAATTTATTTTCTAAATAGGGTTGCAAAGCGACACTATTTATTTTCACAAACACTGGGCTCATCACAAAAAAAGTGAGAAAAAGTGCAAGACCAATTAAGGTTTGAGATGAAGGAGCTTGAACCAACCCAACGGCCTGACGCAAAATAGCAAGAACAATAACTATTCGAGTAAAAGAAGTCATCATCATTAATGCGGCAGGCAGTAGTGTGAGTGCAGTCATCAAAGCCAGCAATTGAATGCTAACTGAATATGTTTGTTCTCCGTTTTGACCGGAAGTAACCGTAACTGCGTCAAAACCTGTTTGCGCCATAACAGGAGATATCAACAACAAATACAAAAAAACACTAGAAAATACTTTTAATTTTTTAGAAGATGTCATAAATTGTCAACCTTACCTTTTAAAACAGCTGACATTTTTTCAGAAAAACTAACTTGTTTTTTATTTAATTTTTTATCCTCAACCACTTCATCTAGCACTAACAAGGTATTAACTGAACCTGGAGAAACACCTACCAACAACTGCTGCTCACCTATTTGTATTAACGCTACTTTTTCTCGCTGACCAACTGATATAATGCTTAATATTTTCAACACTCCATTCATACTACCTTGAAAATTATTAATACGCTTAATCAACCATGCAAGCGCAAGTATTAAAACAACAACTAAAAATAGGCCAAAAAACATTTGGATAAAATTTCCTACTCCGACAGAGTCCGTTAAAACCTGATCGGACGTTGATTTTAACTTTCGTTCAACAGCATAAACAGTTTCAATATCGACT
>CAYOHQ010000301.1:0-4244 GCA_964403805.1 uncultured Thioalkalispiraceae bacterium
TATTATAACTTTTGCTACTTTTGGTCAGACATTAGCATTTAATCCCATAGACTCGAGTTTACTCGTTGGTAGTAATTTTTTCTTTAGTTTTGTTGATGGTAATAGTGGTTCAATACAAATATTTGATACTAAACAAATTAAATAGTTAATCTGAACTCGACCCTAAAGTGACTCATTAATTGTAGCCATCACTTGTTCAACACTAATAACTTGTAAACACATTATCAGAACAGGGTGTTTTACGGTGAGCAAGATAAACCTGCATAGATTGGAGTAGAGTTACCAAGTGAACCATAAAGCGCAGGTGTTTCTGCGCCAAAGATGACATAGGTTTTTAAATCGGTTATTGTTGAAAAATGTCCTGGGCGTGAATCCTTCTTGAAAATCACCGAACAAACCGATCATTTGCTCAACATCACCCCATTGTAAGGCCATGAAACATTGTTTGTCCCAGGTAAAGCTGTAGTCTGATAGTGGTGTAAACACGCTATAAAACCAGTCATAATTTTTAGCGCGATGATTTTCATGCCCACTGTGTTCGACAACTCCCCCCATCGCTACTTCGCTATAACCCGGGCCGTACATTAAAATGGCTTCTGGCATAGTAAGATTGTGATCGGCGGAAATTCCTTCATTAGCTCGCATATCTTTACTAATTTTACCTTGGTTTTTCTTTTCTGCTTTTTTAAGTTTTTCAGCAGCTTGCTCTTGGGTACCAGGCTTACCACCGAAAACCTTTTTAATACCATCACGAATATGCTCTACAGCAGCGGTTATCGGGGACAGTCTTGACGATATGCCGTAGGGCAAAGTATAGCCTTCATGATTACAGGAGGTTAGAAAAATGGGTTTGCCGTATGTTTGGTAATAATACACAAATAAACTAAACATGATGACGTTATCAATTGACCGCGGATAATCATCTATATTGGCTTTTTTATCTTTTGTATTCAAGTTGGATAACATCATTTCTTGCCAGATATCGCCGGTGGTTTTTTTTGTGCCAGCAATGAATTTTTTGGGGTGGTAGTTTCGACCATAATCAATTAAGTCGCCAGTAAAGACCAGAATATCGATGTCGGGATCCGTACCAAATTGATTCATTAAATCTTTCAAGGTGTCGAATGTCGCATTGACCATCGGACCAATTTCGGCAGATTGGCCATGAATAAACCGGGCTTTACTTTTTTTAAAAGCATGCTGTCTTGAGGAAACATGTACGTCGGTTAAATGGCCAATATTTAATGGTTTCTTTTTGTCGGGAACTATCCAAAGGGAAAGAAACTTTTTGTAACTGGGAGTCTTCAATTAAAATTTTACTGGTTCGTAAATTACGGTTTTCTGAATCGAATATTTTACAATTTTTAAAAGTGACGTTAATGAGTTTCGCATTAATGAACTCGGCTTTTTCCATTTCCATATTTTCAAAAATGACATTGGTTAAGGTAGAATCTGCAAAGCTGGTGTCATAAATTGTTCCACCACTAAAAATCGTATTTGTTATTGTTGCATTTTGTGCAAAGCTATCGTCCCAATGCGTATTCTTAAACTCGGCTCCAATGATGGTGCTTTTTGAAATACTTTCATTTTTTATTAAAACATCATTTAGTTTCATCGGATGTGTTGCAACATAGGCTGTCAATTCTGATGGTTTTAATTTGAATACTCTTAGCCATTCACCCGCTAGCGGCTTTGGTTTATCAAACATTAGTTTCGTTTCTCCACAACCATATAATACCAATGATACAATGAATAAAATAATAAATTTAAAATAATATTGCTTCATTTATTTTTTCTAGGTTTAAAAGAAAGGGATTGTATTTGTACAGAATATATTTTTTTCGGCATTTTTTTAGTGTGATGTACGCTACAACCATATTATATATCATAAATCAACACAATCCAGTATAAGGTTTATAGGTGTTATGTAATTCTATTGGAATTTAATATTCGTTCCTTCCATATTGATTTTTGTTCCAGATTTAATACTAAAGTTAGTGAGTTTTGACTCTTCAGCTAAGGCACCTGAAAAATTGGCTATATTTGTTATCTTGACATTATTTAAAATAAGTTCTTTAACTGCTAAATTATTAAATTTAGCCTCTCGTATGTTTGAGCTACTAATACTGAGTTTTTCGCCTTTAGCTTTACTGACATTGATTATTTCAAATGGACAACTTCGAACTGATATCGTTTTAAATGCTGTTTTACGCAGTGATATACCAAAATCATCTTTACAATCATCAATAATTAATGAATTGAATTTTGCTCTTCCTAAAGAAACAAACTCCTCGTTATTTATTAATTTTACTGTATTAAAAGTTCCACCTGACAATGCAAAATCCATTTTAGTATTTTCAATTACAATCTCATCGACAGTTGAGTTATTCATTTTGGAATTTTTAATGACACTATTTCTTACAATAAACGAAAGTAGGTTTGAATGATCAAATTCACTATAAGGCCCAATTAGTGAATCTTCGATTAATATTTTTGATCCGGCTTTTAATCCTAAAAATTCGCCCTGTTCGTGAATTTTTGTATTCTTTATTGTAATATCGAGTTCGGATTCGAAAAAAGAAACTTTTTGTAACTGGGAGTTTTCAATTATAATTTTACTGGTTCGTAAATTACGGATTTCTGAATCGAATATTTTACAATTCTTAAAGGTGACATTAATCAGTTTGGCGTTAATAAATTCTGCTTTTTCTATTACCATATTATCAAAAACAACATTGGTTAAGGTAGAGTCTGCAAAGCTAATATCATACATATCACCATCTTTAAAAAGCACATTGCTTATAATGGCATTTTGATATACGACATCATCCCAATTGGTGTTGATAAAACTGCCTTTTAATAACGTTGTATCAGAAATATCATGCTCTTTAATAAGTGTATTTTTAACATTAATAGGATGAGTTAATGCATAGTCAGTTAGTCCTTTTTCTATTTCAAACACATTTTTGAGTTCACCCGATAACGGTTTGATTGTTGCCATGTTGTTACATCCTCCAATTATCAATAATAATGTAATTAAAATTGATAATTTTATAATTAAATTTTTGTTCATGATTTACATTTAAATTATTTTTTACGTAATATTCTACGAGATTTTTTACCTTTACCCCATGAAAACGAATACTCTGCACCAAATAATTTTGAGTAATCGCGATGATTCGGGGTTTCTCCGAACATAGAATGCCTGTCGATATAAATTCCTTTTGGACCCGAATCATTATTTTCTTTACTCATTTCATTTGCAACAACAAACGCCGTTCGTCCTTTTTGCCAGCCTTTTGGTATATCGCTAAAGTCCTCATTTCGTTCTAGATCTTCAAGCTGTTCTTGTCTTTTTTTACGTTTAATAATCTCAACACGGAATTGCCAAGGAGATTCGAGATTATAATGAGAATAAACTTTACCATTTAATTTATACTCTTTACCTTTTGGTATAATACTAATAAAAGTTAAACTTTTATCATCTACCGCATCGAGTAAATTTCCAGGATTTGATGCAATTATTTCATACTTATGTCCTGTTGAATGTACTAAACTGGTTGTTACCTTTTTTGGTTTCATTGGATTCTCATAAACATAAAAACTAACTTCCCCTATCCACTCCTCATCGGGAAATTTGTATCCAGGATTAACATCAAGGTACATTGGGCCATTATCCTGTGTTGATTCAAATCGTTTAAAAAATCCACCAATTTTTCTGTCATCACTACCGAGCACATCGGCGAAATCGAGTGCTACTGCCAGTCGAGGTTTTGCTGCCGAGATTTTTTTTGTATCGGGTATTTTAATGCCTATTTCATCCTCAGTGCCACTGTCATTAAAATAAATATACGAACCCGATGGATAGGCTAAACCCCAATTGCCTAATTCATTATCAAAATTTTGTATTGCGATTGGACCGCCACAGGCGGTACCAATTATTTTTGCCGCATTGCTATCAATTTTATCAAATTTTAAGCTCATATGATTGGCTGGAATAGCTTTTACTTCGAATTGTTTTCGAGCGTGCGTTCTAGAGCTACCTTTACCGGGGGGACCAATATGGAACCTTTTCTTTTTCACTGACATTTTAGTATGTTGATAGAGTGCACTTCGATGAGCGTGACCGGCAAGGGTAAAGTGAATTTTTTTATCGGCAATCATTTGATAAAGATATTCCCGGTTTTTTTCAAAGGTTCCATAATCAAATTTACCGTGTTTCTTGCCTTTATTATCAATATCAA
>CAYOHQ010000302.1:0-4203 GCA_964403805.1 uncultured Thioalkalispiraceae bacterium
ATTATAGTGCAAAGCGACGGCAATTTTTTTCTGATCATTATTATCCATTAGACTTTTTCATTAAGTATATTTGTTGATTTGGCGTAATCTGATTGAGTGATTTCACCTTTACTGCAACGCAGGTTAGATACTTCAATTCCTGATTTAAGCATTTGTTGTTGCAGATCTGGTAAATATTGTTTAAATAAAGTATAGGTGTCATTTTTCTTTGCCCATACTGTTGCACCAATTTTATTTTTTTTGAGGTATACTAAAATACTGATTTCACCTAGTTTTTCCAAATTAAATGTCAGCGTTACAGACCATTCGTCTTCTTTATTGTTTTGCTCTGAAATATGTTCTTTAGTAAATTTAAACTGGAAGATGTCACTACCTTCATTATGCCGAATGGGTAAATCGAAAAACCAGTTTGATTTGGATTGTTCATCAGAAACAAAATGTTGTAGTTGATTGTATTGTATCTTAGCTAAACTATTTTCAATATTGCGTAACAGCTCGTTGAGTGCGGAGTTTGTTTGTTGCAAAGAACTTAAATTAGAAGGAACACGATTTAAATCACCACTGTTAAAATGTTGATTTTTAGCAGCTTGGTGATGATTTGCATGAGATAAATAGTGATTTTTTGATACATGACTCATATTTGGTGATGATGAGCTAACGCTATTTTTGGAAGCCGTATGAGTTTGTGCTCTTGCCAGGGGGGTACCATTGATTTGAGTACGAATTGATTCTGCAAGTCTTAACAGTGAAACTCGAGTATCGTCACCCGGCAATGACGACTTACCTAGTAACACTGTTTGTAGTTGTTGCTCCAAAAATAGGCCAGTAGAATTGAGTGCAGCTTTAACACCGTCCGCTGTTTTAACACCGTCGACTGTTGTCAAACCTTGGACTACTGCTCGACTCAATTCTATAATCTCAGACGGGTATCTATTACTTAATTGTGGGTTAAGCTTACTAATATAGTGTAAATTTGATACTAATTGGTTCATTGAGGTTTGCTTTGGAATAATAATTCTCAATGCGGCATTGATTGTGTTTTCATTATTATTAGCTGTATTAGTATTACCTAATACATTGAGTGATAACGGTGGACCTAAATTGACAACCTGTAATGATACAACTTGTCCTGATTTAAAACTAAAATTGGCATTTGCCTGAGCTTCAAATTTAAATGCTATTTTAGGTTCTATCAGCTCAAGTAATACTTTATCAGTATTTAAATTTGCTACAACCGCTTTTAGTACTTGGCCATTATAGAATTGTTTCACATCTCGTTTTATTTGAGACTGATTTTGGGGGGAAGAAGTTAGATTTGGACCTTTTATTTCCACAACACCTGCCGATACAATTACTTAGATTAACAGCAAATTTGCTATTCCATTATATTTTAGTCTAATTTATTAAATATAGATGCACGAGAAGAGTAATGTCACATACTAATAATTGGTTTATAAGACGCAAAGGCGGCTCGATAAAGGGACCATTCCCAACAGGTCAGGTTGAGCAATATTTATTACTTGGGCGTTTTGTGATTTCTGATGAGGTCAGTTTAGATAAAGTTGATTGGAAAAAAATAAGTTCAATTCCACAATTAATACCTGAAATATTGATTGCAGCTAAATATGATGAAACAGCGCAACAAAAGTTAGCCTCTAAAAAACGCTGGGCAGATGAACGGCGCGGCTTAAATGCAGAAAAACCGGATGGCGAGCGAAGGCATGTTGAAACTATAGGAACGAATCGTCATGACTCAAATGAACTAACAAATAAAAAACAAAAGATGTTAACTGCTTATATTCAAATTACCTTGCTGTTAGTTCTAATTAGTGGCGTAGCTTTTTTATCTTTTCGCTATATGCCCGATAATGTAGTTAGTATTGCAGATTGTTCAATTTCGCCAGCACCAGCTATTAATTGGACTAATTGTCAACAAGTTGGTTTAAAATTAGATAATGTTGATATGAGTGATGCTTTGGTAAGTAGTGCATCATTGACTGGGGCGATTATCACGAATGTGAATTTTTCAAAGGCCAATTTTTCTTATACTGAATTTAGTATTTCAAAATTAGAGGATGTGAATTTCTCAAATGCAGTTTTATTAGGTGCAATTTTTCGTAATAGTCATTTGAATGTGGTTGATTTTTCTAAAAGTGATTTAAGGTATGTGAATTTAACAGGGGCGACATTAAAAAATATAAATTTCTCAGAAGCTGATTTATCCAATGCCATCTGGGTCGACGGACGATTATGTGCCAAAAATTCTATTGGGAAATGTCGGTAAACTATAGCGAATATAAAACTTGTCTAACACGCAAGTCATTGTTTACCTAAAATGTTATAAACTAAGTAATTGTAGATTAGAAAATTCTGGCTAGTATAAAATTGTGTTACACTCTGTACTCGTATTTATGGAGCAGATCATGTCGAATATTAAAATCGGAATGTTAACAATTTCAGATCGGGCAAGCCGGGGTGAATATCAGGATCAGGGTGGCCCGGCTATACTTCAATGGTTAACCGATAATATCAGCTCAAAATGGACTGCGGTGAGCAAAATTATTTCCGATGATAAGAATTTAATTGAAAATGAACTGATAAGCCTATGTGAAGATAAACAATGTTGTTTAATTATTACTACTGGTGGTACTGGGCCAGCGTTACGTGATGTTACACCCGAAGCGACTGAAGCAATTTGTGATAAATTAATGCCGGGCTTTGGTGAATTAATGAGAGCTGAATCTTTAAAAATTGTTCCGACTGCAATTTTATCACGACAAACGGCTGGTATACGTAAACGCACATTGATAGTTAATCTACCCGGAAAACCTTCTGCAATTGCAGATTGTTTGAATGCTGTTTTTCCCGCAATACCTGCCTGCCTTGGATTATTGGACTGGCCAATGATTGAGCGTAACAAATCGAATTCAACAAAAGTTTCATTTAATCTATAATCTCGATAATGGATTCAGCAACAGATAAAAAATTGAATTTTGATACTGTCCGAACAATAGTTGAAACCGGGGCAGATTGTTTTATCGCTAAAAATTTATATTTTGGACATGGCACTGCAACTGCAATTGATGAAGCGGCTTATCTTGTTAGTTTTGCCTTAGGGTATTCTCCAGTTATTCCTGAAGATGAAATTGATAAAGTATTGTCTGAATTTCAAAAAGAAAAAATAGCGTCATTATTTCAGAAACGAATAGATAATAAAATACCGGCAGCCTATGTTACTCACGAAGCATGGTTTGCGGGTTATCAGTTTTATGTTGATGAACGTGTTCTGGTACCCCGGTCACCAATAGCCGAGTTAATTGATGATCAATTTTCACCCTGGGTTAGATGGAGTGAAAATAAGACAGTTCTTGATTTGTGTACGGGTAGTGGTTGTATTGCTATAGCTACAGCTCTGTCAATTCCTGATGCTATTGTTCATGCCAGTGATATTTCAGTGGATGCGCTTGATGTTGCCCAAATCAATGTGGATAATTATGAATTATTTAATCGTATTACATTACTAAAATCAGATATATTTAATCAAATTAAACCGTGTCAATATGATGTTATCGTGAGTAATCCACCTTATGTTGACGTGCACGATATGTCTAATCTACAAGATGAATTTATGGCCGAACCGAAACTGGGTCTTGAGGCTGGTAATAACGGTCTGGATATTGTCATACCGATGTTACGTGATGCAGGTAATTATTTAACCGATTGTGGAATTATTATTATAGAGGTCGGTAATAGTGCTCATGCCTTACAGAAATTATTCCCAGACGTACCTTTTACCTGGCTGGAGTTCGAGTATGGCGGTGATGGTGTATTTCTTCTTGAAGCCAAACAAGTACGGCAATATCATGAATTATTTTATCAATATTCGAAGTAAAAATGGTAGACTGTATCTTTAGTTTAACTTTAACGAAATGAGAGATTTATGAAACGACCAGCAACAATAGAGGCATATATTTACCTTGTGCAATCAGCACTCGATGATTTAATTGATCTAAAAATGTCTGCTGAATATGATATGGAAGATATGGGGGATGCTTTGAGTTTTGTTGATGGGCTTGAATTTGAAGTTAATAAAGTAATAACTGATTTAAAGTCAGGTGACTATGAATTTGCTGACGAAGATTTATCGTTCATGCAAATAGTAAATGCTCAAAATGATTTAATGTTACCCTTTAAAAATTTATT
>CAYOHQ010000303.1:0-4203 GCA_964403805.1 uncultured Thioalkalispiraceae bacterium
CTGTATTGAATTTCCTAAATTAGGTCTTTTATTTTTAGTGAATAATTTAATTAACTTCATTGTTTGTAAGCTCCATATTTTAGTAACCTATTACTGAAAAATTAATTTTTATTATTATATTTTTTAATTACTCTTACTTATAACGCTAATATTTTCAAAAACGTTCCACTTTATTAGCTTTAGCAATTTCTCGTATAACAAAAAGCCATAACGATAAAATCAGCATTATCGGAAGTATTGGATCAAATCGAGATTGATGCTGCAATGTGCAACCACCACCGGAACCGGAAGTAGGTATAGGGTCTGCTGTTTCAATGCTTACAGTGGCAACATTGGATTCATTCCCGACTATATCTTTAACTGTGTAGCTGAAACGGTTATTTCCATATGTTCCTTTGACGGGAGTAAAAGTCACTATGCCATTTACAGTATTAGTAATGCTGCCCAAGGTTGCATCTGGATTTGATAAAATAACGACACTGGTGAGATCGAGTTTATTTGCTGGATCTATCCGGGTATCGGGAAAATCATTTTTTAGTAAATCAATTATTAATGACTTACTATCTTTGAATAATGGTATTGTTTCATTGTTTGCAACAGGGGGTAATGTCGGCAATTGAAGTCCATTAACTATTTTGTCTAAAGTTAAGTAGGCACCATAAATATTCAAATAACCCCAACCAAAACTCGTATCTTCTCCTAACTGCCCTAAATCGATTGCTGAGTAACTAATAGCCTTTCGTCGTTCTTCGAGTGTGCTAGCAGGGAAAGCACTTTTGAGTAGTGCGAATGCACCTGTTATATGCGGTGCTGAGAATGAAGTGCCGGTTTGAAAAGTATATGATTTTGGAACGACTCCACCGCCAGTTAAATCAGCAGTAAAAATTCCGGTGCCCGGTGCTACGATATTTGGATAGATACCGGATCCCGGACAGGTTGATGGCCCGCGACCACTGAATGATTCAACAGCCAACGACTCGTCTAGTGCTCCTACAGAAATTGTTCTGAAATTATTCGCTGGGCTTAAGCTAATGCCACTGTTTCCAGATGAGAAAATGACTGCGATACCGGCATTGTATAAGGAGATTATATCAGTTTGAAATTCTGTATCACATGTCTTTGATGACGCTTCAAAATTCCATGAATTATTAACAACTGAAGGAGAATCTTTTGTACTTGAAATACCATCTGGATTCAGTATCCATTGATATGCCAGATGAATTTTGCTCGGTTGGGTTTCACCTTTATCATTAAATATTTTAGCCGATATCCACTTTGCCCCAGGTGCAACACCAATTGATGTGCCACTGTCATTACCACCCACAATAACACCCATTACCGATGTTCCATGACCGTTTAGATCATAAGGTGTAGTAGAACCAGTGAATGGATCAAACCAACTATTAGTATTACCTCTAAAGCGACTTTGAAGATCAACATGGTTAATGTCGACACCAGTATCGAGTGATGCAATAACAACATTTTGGCCTGTAAAACCGCCAGTATTACCGGCAACCCAAACTGCCGGTGCGTTGACTTGAGATATATTCCATCCGAGTGTTCCCTGAGTACCTTTCGATATTACATCTAATTGTATTTTTCTGTCATATCGAATACGAGAAACACCGACCATCGCGGTTATATCCGGGATCATTTGTGCTTCTACTGTCACTGCCAGGGAATTTATCATCCACAGTTTGCTGTAATTATGAATATTTTTAGAGGCTAAATATTGAATTAATTCTTGTTGACTGTTACTTGAATTTTGATGAAGTGCATTAATATAATTTGCCTGGAAATTAGTGGCTTGTACTTTCATTTTATTGATATTAACTTTTGGCGAAAAATCAATAATAATATCTACCAAATCAGATTGATTGCTGTAATTTAGCACTTGCTGCAAATCAGGTTTTATAAAAACGGCTGCAACTAACGGAGTCGTAAATGATAAACTGTAGAATACTATAAATGAGAAAAGCAGTTTAATATGCATTTTTATATTTTATCCAAACACTCTAACGCTTAACTAATTTACAATGACATGCTCAGCCTTAAATCCTGCAATTTCAATTGTGACTAAATCACCTGTTTTTACAAGACCACCAGGATTGGCAAAAAACATAAAGTAGTTTTTATTCTCTTTTAGATTTTTACCGGATTGACGCAGAGCACCCAACTTATAAGTTACAGGGACACTTAATTTTGCATTATTTTTTTCAACCGTTAAATGCGCTTTGATTTTACGTTGCATAATATACGCTGCTTTTTCGGCATCGTTTAATCTGAATCGGAAATCGAGCATGTAATTATTGGCAGTAAGTCTTACCGCCAACACTTTAATTCCAAAATCTTTAGCATTACTCACAATTTTAGTTTGTTCAATAAAACCAAAATTAGCCATTGCCTGTTTATTATCACGAACTGGATATGTTTTAGGATTAGTCGTTTTACTCTCTTTTGTCGTATCTTCGTCTGAATGACACGCTACAAATGCGAGAGACAGTGATACTAATAAAATAGAAAGTACGCCATGAAGTTTAAGTAAACTTAATGCTGCTTGAATATTACTTTTGGATTGAGTTAATTTCATTCGATTGTTTCTCTCATTACGCTAAACATTAAAACGTTTAATTTGTTGTATTTTATCCTTATTTGAGTGAGGAAGTTAGCTAAACCTGAAAATAAAAATTCCGGCAGCTCAAATTTGAACTGCCGGAAATTTATTAACTTAACGCTTATTGTACAATAAACAACAATTTAGATTTGTAATCAGCGATTACACTTTTTAACGCCTAAATTATCTGTTTAATCGCTTACGTCGAATAAAATATAAACCCGATAATACAATTAGCATTGGTAACAATGGATCAAAGCGTGACGTTTTTTGTAAAGTACAACCACCAACACCTAATATTCCGCCACTGCTGGCAGCCCCTACTGAGTTCAGCGCAACAATTGGTGCAGAAACGGTGACTACAGAAAACAAGCCTCCAGTACCCGCATCGGCATTGTTTGTGATACGCAGTCGACGATCATAAATCGCAAAATCGCCAGCAGCTTGTGCAACCATGGTTGCATCACGCGTTTGTCCCGCAGGTAACATTACTGAGTATTGAGATTTAGGAAATGGATATTTATTACCATACTCTGCTTCGATATTAACATACTGACCATTGAATACAGGAACATGTGTTTCTAAACCAGCATTTAACAGTCGAAATAATACCGTAGTACCCGCTGGCCCTGCATTAATTTTTGCAGACGCTGCAGTATAACCTGTGCCATTAACCAAATAGTATCGTGGTGCATAATTAATTGTACTGGTTTGTGTACCTGTTCCATAAGTCCCAGCTGCTACTGCAGCATGCAACACAGGATCAATTTCACTATAGAGCATAGTTATGGATTGATCATATGACACACCTAAATAAGCAGTCGCTGCTTTTGCAGGTACTGCTGGAATTAATGGTGTTCCGGCAACTGCATCGGCAGGTACTGCTGCTTGTGCTGCAACAAATGCAGAATTATCTTTCACAACTGCACCATATAAACCCATCTGTACTTGTTTCGCTATATGAGTTCCTGATTGATACAAATAGGTTCCTGCTTTTGCATTAAAACTGTATACACCAGTGCCATCTGCTGTTGCTGATGCCGCGGTAGTCTCATGTGTAAATGAACGAACCCGTCCTGTAGCCGTTCTAACTGGTGCAGACACGACAGTTGAAGTTAAACCCGGTATCATGACAGAAACTGTTTCAGCTAATGTATTTCGAAGATTAATAGTTAAGTTAGCATCAGTATCCGGTACTACAATTTCAGGACCGGGAACCGTCACTGCACAAGGCGCACCGGACACAGTGGTTGCAGTATCCAAACCATAACCCCACATCACAACAGAGGTGGTATCTGGCATCACTTTTGTAGTCGTTCCTGCGCAGAGATAAACAGTTTGTGCATTTACCTGACTAGATGCTGCTACTAATGTTGATAACACTAAACCGTGCTTTAACATTTTTATCGTATTAAATTTATTTATTTTCATGTCTCACCCCCTATTTAGGTATAACTACAGTGAAAGGCTGAACAATCATCATTGTTAACATGCCACCGGGAAAGACATCGTTATTAACGATCTCCCGCTCATTGTGCGAATGCCACATGTAAAACATGCCGCCATCTAAATTCAAACCACCTTCGCCT
>CAYOHQ010000304.1:0-4189 GCA_964403805.1 uncultured Thioalkalispiraceae bacterium
ATTCCCATCATAATCATACGGGCAACCCAGAAGAAAATTATATCGAAGCCAGTTACTAACACCGATGTTGGATAAAATGTTTCCAAAGCATCAGTTTGTTGTGGCCAACCAAGTGTTGAAAAAGGCCAGAGTGCCGACGAAAACCAGGTATCAAGCACGTCTTCGTCTTGTTTAAGTGTTATGTTGTCAGGAACATTATTTTTCTGGCGAGCTTCTTTCTCGGTTCTAGCGACATAGACATTGCCTTGCTCATCATACCAGGCTGGAATACGGTGCCCCCACCAGATTTGACGACTAATGCACCAATCCTGAATATTTCGCATCCATTCGTAATAGGTATTTTTCCAGTTATCCGGTACAAATTTGATATCGCCATTTTCTATAGCCTCAATAGCCGGTTTAGCTAATGATTCGACACGGACATACCATTGATCTGTTAAATAAGGTTCTACTACAGCATGTGAGCGGTCGCCTCGTGGAACCATTAATTTATGCTCAGCTACTTTGACAAGTAAGCCAGATGCTTCCAGATCAGCGACTGCTTGTTTACGAGCAACATAACGATCCATATCTCGATACTTTTCCGGAACATTGTCATTGGTTTTAGCATCAACGGTAAAAATATTAATGATATCGAGAGTATGTCTTTTGCCCATTTCATAATCATTAAAATCATGCGCAGGTGTAATTTTGACGCAACCGGTACCAAATTCAGGATCAACATAGTCATCCGAAATTATTGGTATTTTGCGATCGCATAAAGGTAGAATGATATTTTTACCAATGACATCCTGATATCGTTCGTCGTCTGGGTGAACTGCGACTGCGCTGTCACCAAATAGTGTTTCTGGACGAGTAGTTGCGACTACCAGGTGTTTACCCGAATTTTCTATTGGATATCGAATATGCCACATGTGGCCATTTTCTTCTTCTGAGATTACTTCAAGATCGGAAAGCGCTGTGTGTAGTACCGGATCCCAATTAACCAGGCGTTTACCACGATATATGATATCTTCTTCAAAAAGCTTAACAAAAACTTCTTTTACAGCATCAGAAAGACCGTCATCCATAGTGAATCGTTCACTTGACCAATCGAGAGACGATCCCATACGACGCAATTGTTTGCTAATTGTGCCGCCTGACTGTTCTTTCCAATGCCAGATTTTTTCGATAAAGGCATCTCGACCAAGATCAAAGCGGGTTTTGTCTTCTGAATTTAATTGCCGTTCAACCACCATCTGAGTTGCTATACCAGCATGATCCATTCCAGCCTGCCATAAGGTATTGTCACCCAACATACGATGATATCGAGTTAAACTATCCATAATGGTATCCTGGAAGGCATGTCCCATGTGCAGGCTACCAGTGACATTGGGTGGCGGTATCATGATGCAGTAGGGTTTACCGCTGTTTGATGGGGTAAAATAGTTATTGTCTTCCCAGCTTTTATACCAACGTTGCTCTATCTGGTTCGGGTTGTAAATTTTTTCCACTATTTTCCGATCTACCTGTCTATTTTGACCTATCTGAGGTCATTGTTTAGCTATGTTATGATGTCGTTATGCTGATTATACAGTAAACATCTAAATAATTGGCTGCTCGAGTGATTTATTGAATTAATTTTATGCGAATTCCAGACTAAATAGGAATATTCGACAATTTTAGCCTGTGATACCAGTTTCCTGGAAGTCACTTTTTACTGCTGCTCTAATTGTAGTAAAATTGCCAAAATCAAAAAATTTATTAACTATAATTTTAAGCATGCTTGCCAATATCACATTACAAAATCGTTTTTATTTATTAATTGCAATTGTACTCATAATTAAAATAATTTTCGCTTTCTTGCTTCCGATGACCGGGGATGAGGCCTATTTTATATTTTGGGCTCAATATCCTGATTACGGTTATTATGACCATACACCAATGGTTGCATGGATTTTAACGGCATTTTTGTTGCTATCAGATTCTGAATTTTGGCTTCGCTTACCTGCGATAGTGTTTTCTTTGTTTATCGCCTGGACTATCTACAAATTAGTACATCAATCTGATGACGAGGATAGTCATAAAATAGCAATTTATGCATCGAGTCTGTATTTACTGATACCGGTTAATCTAGTTGCCATATTAATGACAACCGATACACCATTAATATTTTGGAGTTTTTTGTGTGGTGTCAGTTATCATCAAGCACAAAAACACGATTCATTTATATGGTATTTTGTTTGTGGTCTATTTCTTGGTTTAGCTTTCTTATCAAAATTTTTCTCTGGTTTATTAGCTGTTGCGTTTTTGTTGCATACAGTATTTTTTGTAAGGCGGGGTATAAAACCGTATTTTGGTTTATTTGTGATTTTTATCGCATTACTACCTTTTATGTTATTGAATATTTCATGGAATTATAATAATTGCTGGAATAATTATTTATTTAATTTAATTAATCGCAATCAGGACAACAGTTTTTCATTTGACCATATAGGTAAATATTTTTTAATGCTGGTCTTTCTAATGCCACCAGGAATTTATTATTTATTTAGAAATGAAAATATTTTTAAATTATTATTTTTAGACAAGGGTAGGGAATATACATACCTTGCATTATTTATTATCCCAATAATTTTATTTGGTTTTTTATCTGCATTTAAAAATATTGGATTACACTGGTTATTTAGTTTTATCCCTTTTTTAGTATTAGGGGTTTCTAAAATATTTACAGTATCACAACTACAAAAAAGTCTGAAATTTATGATGATTTATGCAATTCTGCATGTAGTAATAATTGGTTTTATTTTAATAGCTTCACCTAATTTGTTTAAATCGAATGCCAGTCTGTATAAAACATTAGTGATTGGATATTACCCTGACGAGATGTTAAGTGAAGTATCAAAATACAAAACTGGATATATATTTGCTACTGACAGTTACGCATTATCAGCTCAATTAAGTTATCACTCTAAAAATCATATAATTGTTTTTGGAGATGGTTCGCATCATGCCCGCCAAGACGACCTAATAACTGATTATCGATTATTGAAGGGGAATAATATATTAATTATGAGTGAGGTTCCTAAATTAGCTGCATACACCGATTTTTTTGAAAGCTATGAAATACATACCATGGTAATTAGGGGAACTGAAATTTATTATGCCTTAGGGCGAAATTTTCAATATGAAAAATACAGAAGTTCTATTTTAACTTCAATTCGTCAACGTTATTATAATATTCCGGATTATTTACCCCATAAGGCATGTTATATGGATGAGCGTTATAAGAATTAAATTATAGTAATACGCGTTCTAAGGTATTTTTAATTGTATCGGAGTCAAAATTTTTCTCTAGTGCATCATCAAAGCCATGATCTTTGGGGTGTGTCATTTCTGAACTTTCTGTGTGGCCACTAGCTACGATGATTTTTGCATCTGGGTGCATATTTCGTATTTTTTTTGTAACTTCTTTATCACCGATATCACCTGGAATATAAAGATCGACAATTGTTACATCTATGGGGTTATCTGAATTTAATGCTTTTTCATAGTATTTTATAGCTTCTTTCCCATTATAAACTGAAATGACATTACAACCCAGTTTCTCCAAATTGATTTTAAATAATAAATGAATATTTTCATCATCATCCATAATCAATATAGAACGATTTAAAAGAATATTGTTGTTTACTTCGTCTAGTAAAGTTCTAACACGGGACAGTACAATTTTAGAGGTATACGGTTTATGCAATATGTTTTTATGTAATGTTTTATTAACCATATTGGTATGTCGTTCATCGGCAAAGCCACTGACCATTTGTAATTTGATCTCTGGATAATGCTGAAGTACATGCTCAGCCAGTTGGTAGCCATCCATATTCGGCATTAGTACATCAGTGATAATTAAGTCAATCTTTTCAGTTTTGAGAACATTCAGAGCTTGCAATCCATCATTTGCAGAAAATACCTTATAACCATGAGTGCTAAAAATTTCAATAGCTAATTCAATCATATCTTGCTCATCATCCACAACTAATAGCGTTTCAGTTCCTGTTACTGTTTCATTAATAGTTATCGAATCTTTTTGTATTTTGGATATGGGTTTGAGAATTCGAGGGATGTAGAGTACAAATCGGGTACCATGACCTAATTCTGAATAGACTTTGATAGCACCATGACTCCGTTCGATAAATCCATAAACCTGACT
>CAYOHQ010000305.1:0-4180 GCA_964403805.1 uncultured Thioalkalispiraceae bacterium
ACTATAACCCGCACCGCCAATGGGTAATGAATCGATTAATGAAGCGGCAACTATTCTACGCAGCCCTTTTCCACCATACCCATGGATATAAGGGTAATTACCAAATGAATCACCAATTTGACTATGTTCACCATTACTGGCAGGCACTCGCGCAACGCCCTTACCAAACCCTTTTCCAACAGTAATCGTTGTATTGGCATTTAATGTAAAACCATCTTGACACCGAATTGTAATTCCCGATGGCACTTTAAGTTCTAATTGATTTGTAGCAGTTGCCTTATCACCAATCAGACAAGACGTATAATTTAAGTTAGTTGGTATCGGTGTTCCGCCAGTGACAGGTGTCACCCAATCCCCACCACCAATAGTGAGCGCTCCAGCAGAACCATCACCACCAACACTGGCACCACTACCAGTACTACCGCCATGAGCGTCTACTCCGTTTGAGTTTTTATGTGCTTTGATTATTGCAAAGTTATCATTAATTGCACTCTCTAATTCATTAAAATTTTCATTAACACGTTTAGATTCTGCTTTTTCTCTTGGATGAAATTCAATAATTTTAGCACTATCAACTGACCGAGCAAAACTCGGTTGTGATGTTACTAATGCTCCTAGAGCGATTAATACTGCTATCCGTAGTTTCATTATAAATTTCTCCTTTTAAAGTTAACACTTTTGTTAGTGATAGCTAAATTATTTAATATGTATGAAAATTGTCACTGATATATAATCTATATCAGAGAAAAATATTATCATCTTATTCCCATTTATCTTCATCCCAGCGGATGCTGTCCCAATTAGATGCATTTAGTTCAGATGGTTTAGCTGTCTGTAGTTCTAGGACCTCTTTTTGCACCGCTCATGTAATGAGAGAAATAATAAAAAATACAAACAAACTACTTTATGTTATTGCAAATTTAATTTTTTTCATATTAATGTACCAAGGTTGCAGGTTGAACTGGCATTTCGAGGACATAACCTTTGGTGGCTAATACTCTAATACCAGTATTATTATTTCCATTGGCAATACCATCACCACCGTTACCACCACTAGCACCACCACCATCATTACCACCACAGAAACCATTACAGTTACCAGTATTACCTGTGGCCGTACCAGGGTTAACTGAAACATTTACTGATTTTAGTATTTCGGGCCCAACAAGAACGACTATACCGCCACCACCACCACCACTTCCGTCAGCTAAATTGCTTGCATTTCCACCATTAGCATTGATACTACCAGCAATATCAATACTTAATTTCGACTCCAATAAAACAATTCCGCCTCCTGCACCACCCAAGCCACCATTATAGCCAGTTTTACCATTTGCATTAATAGTTCCATTAATTTTAATGACGCCATCACTTAATATTCGTAAATATCCACCACCATTAAAACCTGCACCACCGTGTCGCAATATACCCAGTGATGACTTGACTATTGCCTTAGAGACACTTTTGGCACCAACACCCGGCGAATACTGTACCAGAGCGGGTGGAAGAGGTGCGACGGTCTGCGCTACGCCCACACCAAAACCAGTTCCGACATTAAGGGTAGTATTTGCATTGAGTGTAAAACCATTTTTACATCGGATAGTCATCCCTGATGGTATCGTTACTGTTACTGATGCCGTAGGAGTTGCGCCTGCACCAATATGACAAGTTGTAAAATTAAAGGTCGTTGGAAGGTTAATTCCTTTTACCCAATCATCTGCCTTTACAGTTAACGCTCCGCCAGAACCATCACCACCTATACCGCCAGTTCCACCAGTGCCAACACCACCAGTTCCAGCATCAACATGCACAGTTGTATCATTTTTATGATTTTGTAATAAAGTGAAATTATCATTAATTGCACTCTCTAATTCATTAAAATTTTCATTAACACGTTTCGATTCTGCTTTTTCTCTTGGATGAAATTCAATAATTTTAGCACTATCAACTAACCGAGCAAAACTCGGTTGTGATGTTACTAATGCTCCTAGAGCGATTAATACTGCAATCCTTAGTTTCATTTCTATTACCTCTATTTTAAAATTCTTGTATCGCAGAATTATTATTAGAATAATTCTTATCCGTATGCTGATTTATTGTATATCAAACATATATTTTTAAATTTTATAACACAATCATAAATTTGTAATATTTGTATTAATATTATAAATGCTATCGAATGTATGTTTCTTGGGCAATTGACCTTTGAGTTTAACCATCATATCAATAGGTTATTATTTAACATAAACACCTTATTCCCAAGTATCTTCATCCCAAGTCATTTCGTTCTAATTACTGCTACTAGCAGGCGCATTTGACTCGCCTGTTGCTGGATTGCTGCCACCACCACACAGATGCTATAAAAAGTGATAGTATAATTAAAAAAGCAGTTGGTATTAGTTTATTCATGTACTTACTCCTTAGCTATAATCATTCTTATTATTTAAGGGCAGGGTTTATCAGTGTAATTTTGCAAATCGGTTACAGGTTTAAAACCTAACGTCACTGCAGAAGCAACATAATTTTTATTAATTGAATAGACATTAATACTTCCTGAGATTCCGCCACACACAGCTGCATACATCAAGCCAGTATTTGCTTTCTGAGAACAACTAACGTCAATGCCTGCTGGGACTAAACTCTGTGCCATTACATTTAGAGGTATACCACCACCTTGACATTGCTTCGAATTATCGGATTTATAAACTTTGGTAGTCATGGGTTTGCAAGTAGTGTCAACGTAATTTGGTAATTGGCTAACAGGATTAAATCCGCTACTTTGTGCTTTTGTTAAATCGGCTTTGTTTATTTCAAATTCATTAATTCCCTTAACAACTCCACCACAAACGGCTGCAAACACTCTACCTGTGCCATCATTACCGCGTTGTGAGCATTTCACACCAACACCATTAGTGATTAATTCTTGTGCCATCACTTCTGGTCTTGCAGATTGCGCTGTTCTAGGAGATTTTACCGTTTGTGTGCCATCGACTATTTTAATTAGATTCCTTGTTGTGCTACCACATTGAATATAACTATAAGGCTTAAATACTTTTACAATTTCCGGTTTACATTTGGTGTCAGTATAATTTGATAATTCACTAACAGGATGAAAACCATTGATTTGTGCTTTAACAACATCTTCTTTTTTAATTTTAAATACATTGATATTTCCTGAAATATTACCACAGACAGCTGGATGCGCTAATCCGTCGGTGCTTTTTTGCGCACAAAAAACATCAATACCCGATGCAATTAATTCTTTTGCCATTGACGTTGGAGTTATACTAGTCCCTTGACATTGAGCGGTAATATCACGTTTATAAACTTTTTGATATTGAGGTAATGTTGTTGTTTTTATCTGCTTACAGGTTTTAGTAAAATGTAAATTTTTGGTGATTGATTTAAACCCTAAACTCAGTGCACTAGATAGATTCGATTTATTTATTTTATAAATATTAATCGCACCCGTTACTGATCCACAAGAGCTGGTTTGCAATATATATTTTTTCGTGTTACTAACTTTAGAGCTTTTTTGTAAACACAGTATGTCAATACCTGCTGCAATTAATTCTTTTGCCATTACATCCGCAGCAATACCTGTCGATTGACATTGCTTAGCTCCATCTGCTTTGTAAACCTGGGTAGTTGAACTATTCGGTAATAGGGTGCTTTCCGTTTGTGTTGTATCATCTTGTTTGTTTGAACCGTTATTATCCTGGCATGACACTAAGACCATTAATGATAATGATAAAATCAAATAACTGTGTTTCATTGTAGATTTCTCCTTTAATTCAAACCCCTTAAGTTAAATTCAGGATTTTTGATATTTATTTTTATTTAACGCTTACTTATAATTTTAGAAAGCCCATTCTTTCCAAAATTATTCTCATCAGCCGCCGTATCTCACATTTATTAGATTTTGTATGATTTTAATTTATAACCATATCGTCATATTTACAATTAGAGTTCTGTAAGATTTGTAATTCACTAAATTGACTTATTAACAAACTCGGTTTTATATTATTCATTACAGATCTAACTCGAGAAATGTCAGTTTTTTGAAACCAATGCAAAATGACTATTACAGGTTTTTCTGTAGTCCTTAAATTAATGACATAGGCTTGTTTACCTTTAATGATATTTTTAATGTTTTTAATTTTAAATGTATTCTTTAGCA
>CAYOHQ010000306.1:0-4170 GCA_964403805.1 uncultured Thioalkalispiraceae bacterium
GCTAATCTTTTTTTAATCTGCACAGATGATAAATTTTGAATTTCAGCTGTCGCTAATGCGGCCCACACAACAAAACCAGTTTGGGAATCGACTAAAGTGATAACTAATGCACCATGTGGAATATTTTTTAAAACTGCTATTTTACTGTCACTATCAACCTGTTTCTTTAATGCTTCCATATTAATACCTAACTGGTAAGAAACAATTATATCTGCATCGAATTTTGATTCTATAATATTACGCTTTGTCAGTTCTTGATTAATAAGTTCTGTGAGTTCAGCATCAACATCGACATCACCCGATTTCCACTTACCTTCAGGATCATTAACGATCCCCACTGAATCATGCCAGGTATATGCTTTATACGATTTAATATTAAATTTTGAATCCGTTTCAGCACTAATTTTAATATCCTGTTTTGGAAAAGTAGAACACGAAGACAATAAAAAGCTAAATAAAATTCCATATAAAAATATATTTTTCATACCAGACCTTCAAATTTATAATTTAAATGCATCAGTTAATGAAAATTCGACAACTGTACCACTTTTGATTCCAGCATGTTTACCACCGGATAGAACCCCAATACCAGCACCAACACGTGCTCCGGTATCAGCACCTGAACTACCATCAGCCAAGCCACCAATTATTGCACCTTTAATAATTTTTCGACCTAAGCCACCACCGGCACCTTCACCTCTTAATGTGCTGGTTTTTATTGCATAAGTTTTACCATTAATCAGAATTTTATTAAGCGTTAATTCAAGTACCGATTTACGTGCGCCGATGCCGCTTTTTTCTGAAGTCAGCACAACACCGTAAACCTTTGCACCAGCAGGTGCAATCTCAACATTACCCGACATTAATTTTGCTTCAAGCGCTGCAGTAAAAATTTGCCCTTTCTTGGTATTATGCGTTCCTATCTCCTGTGCGATTTTAATCAGCATACTGGTTCCTGCTGCAACCGTTTTTGGCTTGGTAACCGCTGCTGCAGCTGCAGGAGCTTTTGCAGGGATGGCGGATTTTGTTCCTAAAGTAGCGGCAGATGCCCCACCAATAAAAGTAAGCGCCAAAATATCTTTAACTGAGATTACTGCTAATTTTCCATCGGCCTGAAATCTAACCGTACCCGCAGTTCCCCCTTGATATGAACCATTAAGTACTTTACCACTTTTCAGCTCTAATACATCAGCATGAGTAACACCAATAAATAATGTCAAAGCCACAAATCCTGATTTAATAGCTTGCGTCATATACAAATTCATTACCAATCTCCTAAATATAAAAACCATTGCATTACGTAAATTAAAAATACTATACCAGATATTACAGCAATTCGTAACATTCAAAAACTGATGATACAACCATTAAAATACTGAAAACACACTAAAATAACCTGCCTCTAGGTATTTATTTTGCCTGATTACAAATAAATATTGCAGGACATTTTTTATATGTATATTTTTATGAGATACTCATGAAAAAAAATTAGTACATTAATATGACATATTTCGAAAACAAAATTGTTTTTATACTCTCTTCAGTGTTTATCGGTATTGGAGTGGTCTTTAGCTCACTATCTCAAGCAAAGGAACTTGAACCTCGTTCCTATATCAATATCCCCGTTGATCAAAATTTTATTGCTCTTATTTATGCTTATAGTGATGGTGATGTTTATACTGCACCGAGTCTTCCAATACAAGATTTAACATTACGTATCGATGGCCCTGTTCTGGGCTATGCCCATACATTCGGAATGTTTGGTCATTCAGCCAAAATAGATATGTCCATCGGACATGCTTGCGCATTAGGTAAAGCAGTTTTTAAAGGTGAAAATGTCAGCCGTGGATTTTGCGGTATTACCGATACTAAAATCAAACTAAATTATAATTTTTACGGCGCACCGGCATTAACATTAAAAAATTTTGTAAAACATAAAAAACAAGTAGTTGTCGGCACTAGCTTACAAATTAATGTACCAACAGGCGATTATGATACTCAATATGTATTTAATATCGGCTCGAACCGTTGGTATTTCAAACCGGAAATTGGTATGTCAATTCCGGTAGGCAAATGGGAGTTTGATTTTTCATTAGGTGTTAAATTTTTCACTGACAATGATAAGCAGAAGAATAAATCAAACTTATCAACTTTACGACAAGATCCTATCTATAATGCACAATTACACATTATATATGATATTTCTCGCGGTCAGTGGATTGCATTTGACACCAATTATTTTGAAGGTGGTGATACCTATCTTAATGGAGCAAAGTCATCAGTTACCCGAGGTAACCATCGTGGAGGCCTAACCTATAGTGTTGCAATAAACTCCCAACACAGCATCAAACTATTAGCAAATACCGGTGTTACAACCCGCTTGGGAAATAAATCAGATGCTCTTGGTATAGGCTGGTCTTATCGTTGGCAGTGAATATCAAGTTGCGGTATAGTGCCTATAGATATGAACACAGGCAAAAATTAACTGCTTGTCTATTACATCAATCTAACTATTTAATTAATTAATCACATAGAAATAAACAAGGGAACTATAAAATGAAAATTATTGGAATTGTATCATCACTCATCCTCGCCGTTATGCTTATTAATAACCCAGCATTTGCCGAAGGTAAAAAACTGCGTGATAAATTATCAAAACAAGTTATCGGTGTCGAAGTGCAGGTAGAAAGCTGTGACAACGATGCAGATATATTTTGCCCCGGCTTACCATTAGACAGCAGAAAATCATTTATGTGCTTAATGGCCTATGAAGACAACTTATCTGTTGGCTGCAAGCTCGGTATTGTCGAAGCTGCTCTAGCCATAGAAGATGGTGTTAATGCAATTAACTACTCTATTAAAGCCTGTGAAGCCGATGCTGATAAATACTGCCTTAAAGTAAAAGCTGGTGAGGGTCGTATCGTTCATTGTTTACAAAAAAATGAAAGTAAGTTGAACAAAAAATGTACAGCCTCTTTAAAAGAATCCGGTTTATGGGAATTAGGCAATAAGTAATTTCTATCTTCACCCTGAGATGATTTTAATCATCTCAGGGTGAAACCCTTATAAAGATTAAATCTAATTTAATAACCACGACTCTGCTTCCGATCTCGCATCACGATCAAAAGCCTTTATCTCTAAACCGGGATACAAAGCCCCTTCAAGTTCACTTGCTTTTTTTAACCATACTTTATCTGTTAACACAGCTGCACGATCAAATTTTTTAATCAAGCCAAACATCGAAGGCAGTCTGGAAAACTCTATAGCAATTGCACCAAGAGTGGGAATATGAAAATCGACAACATCATATAGCATTGTGCCATTTTCAATATTTTCTGATTTACTAATTAACTCATCCAAAGCCACTTTCATCGATTCGGCATCCAACTTACCACTCAATTCTATATCTAAACGATTTGTTCCATTTTCAATTACTTTAAACATAAATCCTCCTTTTTTGAAAACTCAAATCTAACTATAGTAATAATTTCAGTATCAGGTTGTAATTCAATTTTTCCAATGATAATTCTTTATTGACTTTTATCCTGATAACACGCGCCGTCGCGGTAGCTGAAGCGCCGCCTTGTGATAATATATGTACTTTGTAACCCGTATTGAGTGTTCCACTAGAACCTTCAGCTGATGCAGTACCAGCCGAAGCTTCTGCACCGGCTTGAAATTCCCATACGCCATTACGAACGCTATCTAATATTTTCTGTGTTTCGATAACAATCAAGACTTTAAATGCACGTGCTCCCCAGCCACCCCCAATATCAAATCGACTAACCGTGAAATAAGCACGCTTACCCGTTTTTAAATTTACAAATACGCCCTCACCGCCACCCACACCAACAATAGGAACTTTAGTTACTTTCATATTAGCAAGTGCATAACCCACTGATTTTTTCAGCTCTTGTTTGATAGATGGGTTCTTTTTAATTAGCACAGCAACAGCCTGTTTTTCCATTTTATTCAATTCAGCTATTTTGGTTTTCTTTTCATCTACTGTGAGACTTGAACAAGATGTAATTATAAATAATACTGCGAGCAACAAAATAATATTTTTCATTTTTTTATTCCTTTAATTGCTATAACTGATAAATAAAAAAGTTAACATTTAATGGGTGACTATTTATTAATTTAGCTACTTTAAACTTACTTTACTCTCTA
>CAYOHQ010000307.1:0-4167 GCA_964403805.1 uncultured Thioalkalispiraceae bacterium
ACCTTCAACTTCTGTTAGTTGATCGTCGGCTTTAACTACTGGTTGTGAATACATCCAGGCCGGTAGCTCTCGAGCCAGATCATCCGGATAGATTTCCAGGCCAATTGTTTTTTGATTAACCCCTTCTGGAATTAATTTTAGACTCTGCTCAACCGACGATTTAGTAACAGCTTGATTAAAGGTAATTTGAAGTAAAGGCTCACCCGCCGATAACCAGTTAACAAAACGCATGTAGGTCACTTTTGGACGCTGCGTTGTAAAGCAATGATTTTTAACTGTTTTCATGCCTAAACCGGATTCTGTTTTAATACCGGCTTGAACGACAATCTTATAGTTAGTGGCCACTGACATACTATCTTCATTGCGTAGCTGGCAAGCCAATGCACTGGTATTAAGCCAGCGCCATTCGCAATTTAAATTTGGTGTGATGGTAATGGGGATATCATTGCTGCTGCGATCCATTCGCCCAACCGGGACCACTTTTCGATCGAAAGTGAACACAATCTGCCTACCAGCAGGGACATCATCCCCATCCGGAATTATTCGTAAGATCTGTAATTCCTGATTCTGATCGGGAGCATCAGTCGAGTCATATGCATTTGCTGCAAAAACTGACGAACTTAAACACCACATCAACAAGGTAAAACAACACGTTATATTCTTCATATGAACTCATATCCTAAACCAGCATTGAATTAGTTTAGCAAAGGGATATGGCATGTCACTGATCAAAAATGATGAATTCTGACAACAAGGAAAGAAAGAATAAAAAAGCTTACGAATACCAATATGTTATAAATAAATGATATATAACCAGACCGACAACAATCATTGCAATACCGACATGAAAAATGAGCCAACAATTTACATAGTTAACATTATGTAATTTTAATTGCTGTGGGCTCAATAACCCGATTAAACAATTAGTTAAAAATAAGCTCGATAGCAATACCTGATATGCATAACCGAGTTCCATTGAATGAATATATAAAACCAATGGTGCAAATATACCCTGTATTTTGTGCAAACTAAAATGATAGCGTATTAATTTAGTGTTGTTTCGCGCTCTGGCTAATTTAAACTGATAAGCCAGATACAGTAATAATAAATAACCGGTTAGCTGCTTATAAATAATATTTTGTTGTAACTCAACTAAGAATTGTAATTTTACATCTACATTTAATTGCACAATATATAATAATAATAATGAGATACCGATAATTAAAAATCCAGTACTATTCACATTACTATTTGAAATTCTGTTTCGAATTTTATCTCGAAAAAAACTATCATTGCTTATTAATGTAAAATTCATTTTAACTATTTAGTTTATTTTGAAAAAAGAGAAAAAGTAAGGATTTGGAATCGGTATTGCCTAATCAAGACCGTGTGCCGCAGGACGCGGCACCCGAGCAAGCCATGGATGGCGATCTTTTGCGTGTCTTGATTAGGCATTACCGGTTCCGAAGCCGTCGGATTTAGTTGTAATTTATTTATACACTTTATTATAAAATAAACTAAATAGTTACAATTCATTTTATAAACCTTTTACTGTCGATGAACCTGAATGATTTACAATTTTAACTAACGAAGATAGCGTAAAAACTGATGACTTTAATTTAATGCGTTTCATAAATGTTAGAGTCGATGGCAAATAATAGCCCTGTTCAGGCCATTGGGTTCCTATCAACGGTGGATTATTTTTACTGCTAATATGCTTTAGATATCGTGCATAACTTGTTTTAACTGATAATTGAAATTCAGAAATCATTAATAATGCATCTTCAATGGACACCTTTTCATCTGGATAGGTCCAGGTTGTTGCACCCATAACATCATTTAGAGCCCAGTCATTTTTTGGGCTTTGCTTATGCTTGTTATGACAGTTAACACATGCTTTTGCAATCGCAATATCTGCAGACATATAAACGTATATGCCCATTTCATTCACATGAAAAAATTGGTCACGTTTAGTAATTTTGATTTTATTAAAAGTATCAAGCTGTGTACCTGTTAATTTGTTTGCTTCATTAATCGGGTAATCTGATCCAAGATACAAACCTAATCGAACAGGACGACGTTCCAGATTTTTTGCCGTTTCCCGTAAAAATTGTGCCGGTAAAGGACCGGCAATAACACCCTCTTCTTGCCATTTTTCATCAAACTTTAAACCTGATTTTTTACCCTTTATTACAATTTCTTTTGTGTATATCGATCTTACAACTTTATTTTCAGCATTTAAAATTTGTAACACTTTTGCAACTGATATCTTCTTCCCCATAACTGAATCAGTATTTAGTGGTGGTGGTGCAGTGACAAACAAATAGACTACTACAATCGACCCTAATGTTATTAATAGAATGAATTTTTTACTTTTCACATTAGTCACCTAATTTAGTTTGTGCTACTTGATGAAATTTTAATTTTGAATATGGAGAATCGCTATTGTTAAAATAATTTATAACAGTATTATTTGTTATCTTATTTTTATATTGTGTATTCACTTTCATTCGATGATTTCCGTGATAATCATGGCAACCCAAACAACTTTTCCAATCTTTATTTTTAACTAATTGCTGATGTGATCGCGTAATCGGATCTTTTTTTAATCGTAATTTTTTATGGCAATTTTTACAAAACACCGTATCACTAGTAACACGCTTACCGCTGTGTTCTCTATGACAGGAAATACAAAATTGAGGTTGAATACGTTGCTGAATTTTTTTATATTTTGGTTCAAAAAATCGATAAACCGGATGACGATCATTTGGTCTTTCATGACAATAAATGCACTCATTGTTTGATACAGGTTTCAATCCAACTGACACTACAAAATTTCGATTACCCAACAGGTACTGTAAATTAGCCTGTAGTTGTTGACGTAGTGTTCCCACTGCTTCTTTATGACAATGCGGGCATTTTAATTTTTCATGCCCAATATTGCTCGGCCCATTAGCATGCAGTTTTCGTGACTGTGGCAAAATTAAAATTATCACAATAAAAAGCACAACTACAATACCAATAAAATAACCGATCTTACGCCGAAAATTTAAATGAAGTCTTTGCATTGATCTAATCAATTCGCTTAAGTGAAATTATTCATTAATTATTATATTTTACATATATAACATAATGTTATTATTTTAATAGATAAAAAATACCTGTTATATTTGTGAATAATTACCTAAATAATTTAAATTGTCGAAACTCACTCCTCTTGAAAAAAAATACGCTATAGTCACTCAATATAGAATGGATAATAATTCACAATCAGCTTGTGGAAATAATTTTGGTTTCTATCACATGAAAAATGCAACACGATTATTGTTGTTTATCACTCTGATATTTAGTGCATCACTGGGCATCGCGAATAATGCTTATCTAGGTGCAAGCATTGGTGAGTCTGACACATCACAAAATGGCTATAATAAACCACTTGCCTATAAAGCCTTCCTAGGTGTCCATATTAATGATCGCTTTGGGGTTGAGCTCGGTTTAATTAACTTAGGTGAATTTAAACGAAACTCGGTTGTTATTAGTGAAGTTTCAGGCACCGAAATATCGGCTCTTGGTTTTATACCGATTGGCACTAATGGTGAGTTATTCGGTAAAATTGGATTTTTTAACTGGGATGTTAAATATCCAAATGGTGCTTCAACTGATGGCTCTGACATCACTATTGGCCTTGGTGTCCAACTTCCAATAAGGGGTAACACTTTATTTCGTTTCGAATATCAGGAATTTCGGGATATCAATGATTCAAATGATGATTTTACTTTACTATCGATAGGACTCGCACTTTTATTTTAGCCTCGGTATTTAAAGCTCTGCATCATATTGTAAGAATTCATTTATAGATGAACTAATCGTGTAGCTCTTGGGTGGTAGGTATTTCCGAATTTTAACTCGTCTCAGTGTAACGTGCCGATAAATTTTTCTGGTTTCAGATCCAGTATATCTAAATTCTTTTAAAGCATAGCGTTCTTTTTTAAAATCATTGTATTTATCATTTATTTTGGCATACAGACCATCTTTAAAATTTACTTTAATGGTATTTTTAAATATATTCTCCAATTTACTAATATCAATTTCATTAGTGATTTTTTCTTTTAAAGTACTGGACATCCAGTATTCAGATACAATTTCATCATCCACTATAAATTGATA
>CAYOHQ010000308.1:0-4152 GCA_964403805.1 uncultured Thioalkalispiraceae bacterium
GCTTAATTTACGAATACCTACTAGCACATTATGCCGGAAGAATTTTAGGGGCAGTTGAAACAACCATTTATGCCATGATAGGTATCATGATAGTCGCGATGGGGATTGGTGCATTTACTGCCAAGTGGATTAAAAACCCGTTTACTGGATTTACCTGGTTAGAAGTTATTATTGCGCTACTGGGTTCCAGTTCTATTTTGATTATGGCAACAATGACAGCGCTTATTTACACCCTGCCACATTGGTTGCATGATCTATATAACATTCATCCCTCAGTATTATTGGAAGGGGGTGCAATTGAAACCTTAAAAGGGATTTCTTTTTATACACCGTATATCACCGGATTCATATTAGGTTTAATGATCGGAATGGAAATTCCATTAATCGCACGGGTGCGTGAAACCATCCACCAACAACATCTGGTTCACAACACCGGAACTATTTATGGTGCGGATTATATTGGCGCCGGTATTGGTGCGGCTATCTGGGTAACGGTATGCTTGCAAATTCCCATTATGGTTGCTGCCGTAGCTACTGCAGCGGCAAATATTGCGGTTGGAGTCGTTTTTCTTATTCGTTATAGGGATAAAATAAATAATCTTGCTGCACTCATTATTGCTCATTTAATTGTTATTGGTATTATTATCATTTTAGCGTTTAGTGGTACAAAATGGGTTGAACAAATGAATTATGCTTTGTTTGAAGATGAACCTGTTTATACTAAAGTAACGCCTTACCAACATTTAACGATAACAAAAAGAATCGTAGGACAAGGGCTGGATAAAGTAATCAGTTTGTATATAAATGGCCGATTACAATTTTCCAGTAGTGATGAACACATTTACCATAGTTTTCTAACCTACCCTGCTTTGCTTACCTCAGCACGGCATGAAAAGATATTAGTTATTGGCGGTGGCGATGGTTTAGCAGTTCGAGACATTTTAAAATGGAATCCGAAGTCCATAACCTTGATTGATCTTGATACCGACATGATTAATTTATTTAGGGGAAATGATCCGAAACTTCCCGAGAATATTAAAAAAACCTTGTTAACACTCAATGAAAATTCTCTCAACGATGCACGCGTTAACGTTATAAATAATGACGCCTTTCTGGAAGTTGAAAAACTGGTATCACAACAACAACACTTTGATACTATTATTGTTGACTTACCCGATCCAAGCCATCCGGATCTCAATAAACTCTACAGTGATTTTTTCTATGCCCGTTTAAAAGAATTATTGTCGGGTGACGGCATTATTGCGATTCAATCCACCTCACCGTATCATGCACAGCAGGCATTTATATCGATTGGCAAAACATTACAATCGGTTGGTTTTCAAACTGAGCAGTATCATGCCAATGTACCTACTTTCGGTGAATGGGGTTGGACTATCGGCACGGTTCATGGACAAACGGCTTCACAGCGCATCGTAAATTCCGCTACACTGCCAATAAATGATCCCTGGATTTCGAAACAACAATTATTGGCAGCATTCGTGTTTGCACCTTCATTTTATCAATTTGCAGATGATGTGAAGATTAATAAGCTCGGTAGTCGAGTAATATATAACTACCACCAGACTGCATGGGGCAAAATGGATGGCGTTTTCTACAGTAATCCAGCACTAAATAAAAAATAAACTTAATAAATACAATAACTTAAAATATTTCAGTATTTTTATACTTTCACTACTTGCACATCGCCATATTATGGCATATAGTAATCACACGTCGCCATAATATGGCAACGATGGTCAAAACGTACCAAGGAGTAATTAATGACTTTTAATCTTGAAGACCTGGCATTTCGTTTAAATGAGTTTACTACTGAAGAAGGAACATCTTTTGATGCGGTATTAAATGATAACACTGTATTGGATGTTATCTGCTCAAATGTTGAGGAATTTCCAATAAAGATGGCGGCGACTGAAACTCAGTTATTATCAGTTACTCCGTTATTTCACAAATCAGAAGTGAAACCGGAGTCCCTTGATGAACTTAATACCTTACTGCTCCAGCTTAGCCCTGTGGTGCCGCTGAGCGCTGTGGGTATGCAGGCAGACAATTACATATTATTTGGTGCGATGTCATTAAAAACCAGTTTTGAAAATATTGTACATGAACTCGAAGTACAGGCAGAAAACACTGTTGAAATACTCGAGTCAATTCAACAGTTATTACTATAGAGGTTACAGAAAATGAGTATATTTGGAGATATTATTACTGCCATTAAAGGTGGTGCAAACGAAGCTGGTGAGGCGATTGTTGATTCACAGGCGATTCGAATTTATGAACAGGAAATTCGTGAAGCAGAAACTGCAATTGAAAAAGCAAAGAAAAGCCTGACAAGTTTGAAAACCAGTGAAATCGGTCTTAAACGTAAATTGAATACTTTGAACGACGATATTGCCGATTACGAAACTAAAGCCATGCAAGCACTCGATGCAGGCAAAGATGATCTTGCGACTGAAGTTGCCGGTCACATTGATGAATTGGAACAGGAACGTAATGGCATAAAAGAAGAACACGAAAATCTAAAGAAAGAAGTGTCTTCTATTTACACGCTCATCAAAAAACGAGAGAAAGTCATTCAGAAGAACAAACGTGAACTTGAAAAAGTGAAAACCGTGCAACAATTGCAAAATGCGACAAGCAGTATTTCTGCCAATATTGCGGCAACCGGTTCAAGTGAACACCGTGTGTCAAAAGCATTGGATCGTATTAAGAAAAAACAACAACGTACTACCGATAGTATGGAAGCCGGTGAGTGGATGGAAGAACAAGACAGTTCAACTGATATCGATAAGAAACTGAAAGACAGTGGAATTGGCGGTGATTCAACGGGTGGTGCAGATAGTGTACTTGAACGATTGAAAGCTAAACGGAATAAATAAAATACAAAAGGAACAATATGTTTAAAGGTTTATTTGGAAATAATAAGTCAACAACCCGTGAACTGATCACTGCAAATGATTTATTGCCGGGAGATATTGTCTCGTTTAAAGAACGTTTGATATTGCCTAAAGAAATTCAGGGACAGCAGTTCGAGCTAACTGATATTGCAGGCTATTATTATTCAGATGGCATTATGCCTGAACTGACATTACGCAATGCAGATAACCAAACCTTCTTTTTATCACCTGATGATAATGATGGTGACCCACGATTACTATTAACCCGAAAATTAAGTCGTAAACAAGTTACTCAATTATTTGATCCAGATGAATTCGCGGAAGTATTTGAAGATGGTACTTTCCCCTGCTTAAAAGTTCAGTCTGTCCCTACCGAGCTGGAAGGCTGGTTGAACGATAACTATCAACAGGAAGAAAAATCTGTTGAGGCTTATTATTACGAACGGAATTGCACCATTAATCCGCCAAACGACTTTGACGACGATGATGATGATGGCGAAGAATTGCGTTATCACGAATGTGAAGCAGCTGATAATAATTATGTTCTTACTGTTGAAATTTGGGATGATGGTTCAACCGATGTGTTTGCTGGCCTATATGTTACTGAAGATGTTGTTGAACACTACTGGCCAAAAAATGATTAAAGTTTGATTCACTATGGCGGCTAAAAAAAATAAATGGTCGGATGAACAGGCTGCACTAAAAAAAATTCAAATTCATTTTGAATTTCAACGCGATATTATGCGCATCATTCGACATGAGGCCGCCGATAAAGATTTAAACCCCAGTGATATTATTCGCCAAAAATTAAATCTACAATATTCAAAAGTTCAACGCCCGCGTCTCGGTTTATCGTTTAATAGCGACGAATTAGATTTATTAGCCAAACGCTATAATCTGGATTCTATTAATGAAAAAGAAATCAAGCGTTGTGTTCTTGAAGAAATGAACAAACACTATACAGAGTTAATGGATAATAATAAATAATAATGGCCCGAAATTTACTGTCCATCAAACAATCACAAATTACCGATGTTGTGTTACTACTAGCCAGTATGTGGCTGGTATTTTTTCTTCAACTTATATTGCCTTACGATCTATCCAGCTTCGGTATTATGCCCCGCACACTAACGGGATTATTACACATACCGTTATCTCCATGGGTGCACCATAGTACAACACACTTAATATTTAATAGTGTACCGTTACTAATTCTCGGTTTTATTGTTCATCTGAG
>CAYOHQ010000309.1:0-4081 GCA_964403805.1 uncultured Thioalkalispiraceae bacterium
AACTGAAATACCATCATTGCTGCTTCGCTTACGCCTATTAATGAGAACTCACGTTTAGTTGCTTTGGCTGTTTGATAACCTTCGACAAGGCTTGCGACACCAGAGCTATCGATATACGTTACTTTTGATAAATCGACCATGACGTTTTTTATTGTCAATGAATCCAAAATTTGTTTTCGAGCATCACTTGAAGATGACATATCGACATCACCTGTTAACATAATGATTGAGTAATTATCTTTTTGTTTGGTTTCGTAAATCATAATCTACCTATAGTATTTTACGTAATTCCAGTATGTTTCCAGTATCTTGTTGAGACTCGAGGTAAACGACACTATCCATCAGTTTATGAATTATATGAACGCCAATACCACCTGGTTTAATGTCATCTAACTCACGTGATTTAATTTTAGATGGGTCAATTTTTTTAGCGTGATCGATAAGTTGTATAATAAGTTCTTTTTTATTTGCCTCTTTCGAGAGTGCTACTATAATAGAAAACTCATGATCTGGTTTATTTTCATAACCATGTTGAATTATATTCATGCACGCTTCATTAACGGCTAGAATTACGTTTTCGACGATTGAATTATTTATTTCCTGCTGTTCACAAATTTCGCGGACTTGATCTCGAATATCTTTAAGTATTGAAGAACTTGATTGAAAGTTTGATTTTAGCAAGATATTCAAAATAGTAATTATCCTTCGATAATCATCATGGTAATGTCATCGTGTAATGCCGTTTTTTTATCAAATACCGATACAATTTTATTGATACGTTCAGTTTTTTCAAGTTTAGATACTTTGGCGATTAATGCAGTTAAACCTGAAATGCCAATTTCGCTATTATCGGGGAGCTTTCCTTCTGATACGCCATCAGTATATAAATATAAAGCGGAGTCTTTTAAAGAAAATGTTTGCACCGGAAAATCACAACCTGAAATTATCCCGAGTGGTATCGTTAGCGCATCTATTTTTTTTACCTTACCTAATTTATCAATTAGTAATCCAGGTGGATTCCCGGCATTAATGATTTCAACAGTTTTATCCTTTGGATGATAAACTCCTGCAATCATGGTGATGAACATCCCTTTTATATTGGTTTCACATAACTCGGAATTAATGATTGATAATAACTGTTCGGGCTTTGAGACTTTTTTTGCAAGACAACGAAATAAACCACAGGCCTTGGACATTAGCATGGCTGCATGCATTCCTTTGCCTGAAACATCCGCGAGGTTAAAATAAATATCGCCATTTTTTAATTCGATGTAATCATAAAAATCACCAGATAATTCTTTTGCTGAAATATTAATTCCAGTTATCGGGAATGATTTTTCTCGAGCTTTTGGTTGCAGGCTTGTTTGTATTTCTCGTGCTAAGAATAATTCACGGTTGAGTTCTTTTGATAAGCGATCCCGTTCTTTTAAGGTGTTTTCAAGTTTCCAGGTAAGTTCCTGATAAGATAAATTATCCAATGCCAGTTTTTCATTGGCTTTTCGCATGACATCTTCAAAATCAAGGTCAACTTTAATGTGTAATCCGAGTGCATTAGCTGCTTTTGAAACTTGTTCGGGTATTACTGTTAATAAAGCATCAACTTCTTCTTCTGGCATGTGTAATAAATTTTCAATAATTTCCATACTTTCGGTTACGACATCAGATTTATTTTCAGCACTGAATATTGATGCTATCCAGTCTGAGCAGTGTAAAACATTGCATAATTGGGTATCACAGTTTTCTGTCTTGCTACAACTGTGGTGATTGCTTATCGCACTGGTTAAATCCTGTGGTAGAGACCAAATTTTACCTAATACTTCCATTACTTGATCGTGGGTGTAACCAAACAGATCCTGTTCAACTTGATACCGTTCAACAGGTGTTTTCAATCTTAACTTATCCCATTGTTGCATTTTGTCGGCATTGAGATGAAATAGCACCATAATACCAAAATCTTGTAGTAATCCAGCGGTGAAGCAATCATCAGCATCGAATTTTAATTTTGCACCAATATGGCGTGCACTGACCGCGCGTAATAGTGAATCACGCCAATAGGAGTCGGTATCAAAATCAGCAAAAACATCAGAATTAATCGCATCACGAACGGCAATGCATAATGCCATATTACGAAGTGAGCGATGACCAATAATATTAATGGCTTTATTGATTGACGATACTTCAGTGCCAAGTGCAAAAAAAGAGGAATTAACCAACCGTAGTAGTTCTGCTGTCAACGTTAAATCACTGATGACAAGGTCGGATAACTGTTTATTCGAGACTGATTCATCGGCACAAGCATGCACGATATTTAAAGTCGCCTGTGGTGGCGATGGCAAGTCGCCGGGATTAACAGTACTGAATGGATTGATTTGCATATTCTTCGATTAGTATTTATTTTAGAGTTAAGTCGGCATTATTTATAATTATTTAATCACGAGTTTTATATGGTTAATATATAACCAAATTGGTATTCATTGATTTTGATGCACTCGCCATTTTTTGCTTGATACCTTATATAATAGCTAAGTATTTACTGAACAGGGTTGTCAGGCGTGTCAAAATCATTTTTTATTAGTTGTAGTCCAGCATTGGTCACGGTTTTAAGTGAGGAGTTACTAACTGTTGGTATTCAACATGGGCGACAATCCAAAGCCGGTATCTATTTTACTGGCGATTTAGACGATGCTTACCGTATTTGTTTGTGGTCACGCATTGCGAATCGGGTATTTTTGGAACTGCATCAACATGAAGTCAAAAATGAGCAGGATTTATATGATCAGATTCAGGCGATTAACTGGTCGGATCACTTTGATGTAACTTGCTCAATAGCAATTCATTGCAATATTGTCCGTTCCAGAATCAACAATAGTCATTATGCGGCTTTAAAAGCAAAAGACTCCATTGTGGATCAGTTTCGTGCTGATTGTGGCGAACGCCCAAGCATCGATACTGAAAATCCGGATATTCGTATCATGCTGTATTTATTTAAAAATCAGCTGACTGTCAGTTTTGACCTTTCAGGTGAGAGTTTGCATAAACGCGCCTACCGAACCGAAGCGGGTTTGGCTCCGTTAAAAGAAAATCTAGCCGCTGCATTGTTATATAAAGCTCATTGGCCGGCAGTTGCTAAAGCCGGAGGCGCTTGTCTGGATCCGATGTGTGGTTCAGCAACAATCTTAATTGAAGCCGCGATGATGGCAGCCGATATCGCACCGGCATTAAATCGAAAAACCTTTGGTTTTAGCAAATGGAAACACCACAACGCTGAAATATTTGAGGCGTTAATAAGCGAAGCACAACAACGACGTGAAACCGGATTAAAGACAATACCGACAATAATCGGTTATGACGCTAACCAAAAAATGATCCAGGTTGCACTGGATAATATTAAACGTGTTGAATTACAAGAATTCATTCAGGTAAAACATTTAGGCTTAAGCGATTTTCAATTAAAAGATATTGATGCTGGTTTGATGATTTGTAATCCACCTTATGGTAAACGAATCGGCAGTAGTAATCGCATGCCGGAGTTGTATTCCAATATCGGAAAAATCATCAAACATCATTTAGCAAATTGGCATATCGGCATTTTAATGGCTGATCGAAATCTTGACTTTGAACTTGGTATGACAGCAATAGAAAGTCACCCTGTTAAAAATGGTGCACTTGATTGTTTTTTTCAGTTTTACGGTAAACCGTTTACAAGTTCAGAAATAACAAAGTCATCAAATCTTATCGAGGACGACAGTGCTGTGTTGCAGCAATCACAAGGAATGGCCGCTTTTGCTAATCGGCTTAAAAAAAATCAAAAGAAAATGTCCAAATGGGCAAGTAAAAATCAGGTTTATTGTTATCGGGTTTATGATGTTGATATTCCTGAATATGCTTTTGCGATTGATTTATTTAACTTAGCGCCAGATGGAACTTTATATTGTCATGTACAGGAATACCAGGCACCAAAACACATAAATGCCGACAAAGTTGAACGTCATGTTCAAGAAGCGTTGCATGTTATCAAAGCTGTATTTGAGCTGAAAAGTGAACAGCTTTTTTTAAAACAACGTAAGCGTCAAAAGGGTAA
>CAYOHQ010000310.1:0-4074 GCA_964403805.1 uncultured Thioalkalispiraceae bacterium
GTGCCACCACCTCGCCAAAGCGATTTGCAGGAATGCCACCCATGGTATAATGCGCAGTAGGAAAAACCGGAATAGAAGATTCAACAGGATCAAAACGTAAAAACGTTTTAACCATATCTCGAATACCTGGCAAACGTTTTGCAATTACCTCTTCACCCAGATGATCGACCTTCAACATAACATGATCACCATTTGGTCCGCAGCCGCGTCCTTCTCGAACTTCAGTTGCAATAGCACGACTAACAACATCTCGACTGGCTAAGTCTTTTGCATGAGGGGCATAACGCTCCATAAAACGTTCATTGTGCTTGTTAATCAGGTAACCACCTTCACCCCGCACACCTTCAGTAATTAACATGCCCTTACCGGCAATTCCTGTTGGATGAAATTGAAAAAATTCCATATCCTGCAGTGGAATGCCCGCACGTAATGTCATACCCATACCATCACCAGTATTAATATGAGCATTAGTATTGGTTCGAAAGAGTTGTCCTACACCACCTGTCGCAACCAGTGTACTTTTAGCTTCGATTATTAGCGGTTCACCTGTTTCTATTTCCAACACCAGAGCACCGACAATATCGCCTTCAATATTTTTGATAAGATCGATTGCAAAAAATTCATCAAAGAAATGTGTTTTTGCCCGAATATTCTGTTGATATAACGTATGTAAAATCGCATGTCCGGTTCGGTCTGCGGCGGCACAGGTTCGTGCAGCTTGATCGCCACCAAAATTTTGACTTTGTCCACCAAATGGACGTTGATAAATTTTCCCATTATCTAATCGAGTGAATGGCACACCGCCATGTTCCAGTTCAATAACCAGTTTGGATGCAGAGCGACACATGTATTCAATCGCATCTTGATCACCTAAATAATCGCTGCCTTTAATAGTATCGTACATATGCCAATGCCAACTATCAGGTAAAACATTACCAAGCGCTGCATTCATACCACCCTGTGCCGCTACGGTATGAGAACGAGTTGGGAATACTTTTGAGACTACAGCAACATTGGCATCAGCCTCGGCAAGTTGCAGTGCGGCACGAAGTCCTCCGCCACCAGCGCCAATAACCAATGAGTCGAATCGTCGTTTCTTTATTGTCATCGAATATAAACCGAAGCTAAAATAACCACTACCCAAACTCCCATACCAAATAAAAAAAATAAAATAAGCGATAACAACATAAGCCTGATTACAAATGGATGTACATAGTCAATCACAATGTCACGAGCACCTACCCAGGCATGTATGAATACAGCAAGAAAAAACAATGATATCAACACAATAGAAACAGGTGACTGTAATGTTGCAAGCCAAACATCAAATGTAATTGCTGGCTGCTTAATAAACCAAATAATACTAACCACAAAAAATAGTAATAAATAAATCGCCGAGAGACGTTGAACTATCCAGGCTTGAAAACCAGAAGCATACTGACTCATAGTAATAAGTCCATGGCAATAAATAGAGTCACTGCAATAGCAGCTATATTAACTATCCAGGCACTCATTCGAGCTGTCGATAAAGAAACACCAAGCTCAATATCAATTAGCAAATAGCGTATACCGGCAAAAACATGATGTGTGATTGTCCAAACTAAAATAATCAACAGTATTTGAATACCCGGATTTTCAAAATACCCCATTAGTTGATCAAATTGTGTTTTCCCCTGAGTTGAAAGATAAAATCCATAAATAAAGACAGGTAAAAATAGCGCCAATAATAACCCCGATAAACGATGCAGAATTGAGGCAACCGCAGTCACCGGCATGGCAATTTGAACTAAATTAAGAAATTTTGGTTTTTGTTGTTTTTCTAACATTATCAATTAGTTTAGTCCACATCTCACATTCGTCCAATGATATAATAGACAATTAATAAACAAATGAATTCGATTTAAATTATATTTAGTAAGGAATTATAATGGAACAAAATTGGAAAGCACACCTTGAATCTAAAGGTGCGGTTATAAACGAAAATACTGTTATCCATTATGGTGACCCTGAAAGTGAATTAAAAAATCTCTATTCAGCTAACAAAACAGTCATTGTCGATCTATCGAATTACGGACTTATCAAAATTTCCGGCAGCGACACACAATCCTTTCTGCAATCGCAATTTAGTAATGATGTTGATTTAATTACTAACTCACAAGCACAACTTAACAGTTACTGTAGCCCCAAAGGTCGCGTTCTTGCGTTATTTAACTTATTTCAGGTTAACAAGGATTATTATTTGCACCTACCGCTCAGTTTACTTGACTCAACCTTAAAACGTTTAACTATGTTTAAAATGCGAGCTGATGTTGAGTTAATGGACGTTTCAGATACAGTAAAGTGTATTGGCATTGCTGGTTTATCTGCTGAATCACTTTTAAAAAATAAATATAATTCGGTACCAGCTACAAATTACAATTGTTTAACTTTAAACAATAGCAGCAACGAAGCAATAACTATTTTACGTATCTCTAATGAAACACATAATCAAATTCAACCACGATTTTTAGTTTTTGCCAATCTAGATTCTATAATCTCATTATGGAATGAAAATAGCGAAAATTTGTTAGCAGTTGGTTACGGGCTATGGTCGCTACTCGATATACGATCGGGTATTCCTTCAATAACGTCGAAAACCGTTGAGACATTTGTACCTCAAATGTTGAACTTACAATTAATTAATGCGGTTAGTTTCCAAAAAGGCTGTTATCCAGGACAAGAAATTGTCGCTCGAACACAATATCTTGGCAAACTGAAAAAGCGCCTGTATTTAATGACAAGTGACTACAATGAGATACTTGAACCGGGTACCGACTTAAGCACCGAAAATGCATCAGATGATCAAAGTAAGGGTAAGATAGTTAATTGCCAACTGAATCCAAATGGTGGTATCGATGCACTTGCTGTATTACAAATTAACTGTATTAATGAAGGTAATATAATCGTTAAATCCGCACCCACTATAGAATTTTCAATTCAGGAATTACCGTATTCGTTTGAAGAAGTTGAATAATTAATTAATCGAGATAAAGACTCTATTCCCATAACTATCATCTGGTTTTCCAAATTTTACGCTAATGCTATTTAGTTTAACTTCTGCTTGAGCATGCCGATAACTTTCGTAGAACGAAATTCATCACGAGCATAGACAGGGTATACAGAATGAGTGAAATATCAGAACAAGAATTCCTAAAATCCTTATTAGACGATCTTGAAAATGACAAACTAGTTTTACCTACCCTGCCTGAAGTAGCGTTAAAAGTACGTGATACATTAGAGAACGATGATGTCTCGATGAATAAAGTCAGTGATGTTATTTCATCCGATGCCGCGCTATCAGCCAGACTAATTCAAGTAGCCAACAGTCCATTATTACGCGCATCTCAACCCATTGATACTTTATTAGGAGCAATTTCGCGCATGGGATTTACCATGATCAAAAATCTGGTTACCAGTATGGTTATGGAGCAAATGTTTCAAGCAACTTCTGACACAACCGATTCGCGTTTACGGGCAATATGGGAGCACAGCACACAAGTCGCAGCAATAAGTCATGCACTTTGTGCTGAAATGACAAAACTACCGGCTGATCAAGCGATGTTAGCTGGATTGGTTCATGATATTGGTGCCCTGCCAATATTAAGTCGTGTTGAAGAACACCCTGAAATTCTCGATGACGAAACAATTCTGGATTCAATAATACAAAAAGCACATACCACCATTGGTGCCGCAATCCTAAAAAAATGGCATTTCTCTGATGAGATTGTCACAGTAGCAAGTGAACATGAAAATTTAGCTCGAGATCATGACGGTCCCGCTGACTACACTGATGTAATTATGGTTGCGAATTTGCAAAGTCACTTTGGAACCGATCATCCACACACGACTAAAGACTGGACTAAAATCCCTGCTTTTGCAAAATTGGGATTGGAACCTGAAATGAATATTGTTGATATGGAAGACGTCGAAGAAAAAATGGATGCAGTAAAAGCCGCTTTGGGTGGTTAATTATTAATTTCGACCATAGCCCCAACTAAATGAAGTATTAAACACATTACTACCGCCGACCCTAAC
>CAYOHQ010000311.1:0-4070 GCA_964403805.1 uncultured Thioalkalispiraceae bacterium
TTATACATATATTTATTTTTTTAAATAAAAAGTAGTCATACGAGATTTCAGAATGTATCTGGAGTTCAGTCGTTTGCTCATACGATATAGTGGCACATCGTTTGGGTGTAGTATTAGACTAAGTTATTATTTTTATTACCTCAAATTTAATAGTGTTAGCTATACCTAATAACACTATTATTTTAACGATTTGATCGTTTTATTACATAATTTACTGCGGTAAATTATTCTCTTTTTGGTCTAAACGCTAAAATCGATACTTAATTAAATTTACTTAGTATTCAATTACTAAAGTAAAATTTAATTTATCCGATACCTTAAATAGAGTCATTGATTTGAGGTTTTTATGAGCACAGCTTCTCTGCTAAATGTAAATAATTTATTTTCATATTTTCGTATTCGTACAAAAATGTGGTTTGGCTTTGGTTTGCTAATGATAATTTTATTGGTTATTACCCTATCTGCATTAATAAGTCTAAAGTCTGTCAATTCCAGTGTGAATAATGTCGTGCATGTGAGTCAACCGATGGTGTTTGCATCACTGGAATTAGTTGATGCGCTCGATCAAGCGAATGCTTCACTGGGATTTTATTTATTGAGTCAGCAAGAGAGTGAAAAACAAACATATCTGGCAGCGTTAGAAAAATTAAAGAAGATTATAAAGACAATAAAAGAGCTGCCAGCAGCACAGGTAAATCCAGAAACTCAAGATAAAATAGCAAATATTGAAAAGGACATTAAAATATATAGTCTTTATAAAAACCAAATGCTCGAGTTAGCTGTTGATTTTAATAAAAACTTTAAAGGTATCGGAATATCGTCGCAAAAAATGAATCCGATTGCACGGGATATTCAACAACGGTTTTCTGAAATGTTACTCTCAGAAGAAAATGAAGAAGCAACGGCTGCGCGTCGGCCATTATTAATCGAAATCATGAAAATTCGCTTGAATTGGTCAAGCGTAATTAGTGAAAGTAGAGCGTATATGGCTTTTCGGTCAAAACCATTATTAGCGAATTTAGATATTTTTCGTGGTGCTGTATTGGAAAATTTAAAAAAATTAAACTCTTTTGGCGAAATTATAACCTTTGAACAAGAGGATGCTCTGGCGATATCAACTGTTAAAATAGGTGAATTTTTTAGTTTAATGGATGAAATGATTAAAGTTCATAGTAGTGAACAGTGGCGTGCTGATTCCTATTTGATTCGGACCAAACTAAGCCCTCTGGTACAAAAAATTAAAACTCAAATTAAGTCGCTAATTGATTATGAAAGAAATGAATCAAATGTTTTATCACAAGAACTTGAAGAACTAATTGATTCTACCTCAACGTTAGTTATGACTTTGCTTATTATTGGTTTGATAATGGGGACTGGAAGTGCGCTTTTAATTACCTATGTTATCGCAAAACCATTACATGATGCCGTGGATGCGATGACCGATATCGCTGAAGGTGAGGGAGATTTAACCAGTCGATTAAATGTTCGTGGTCAAGATGAAGTTGCCGACCTTGCATCTAGTTTTAATGGTTTTGTTAAAAAAATTCAATCGACAATTAGTGAGGTTGCCGGTTCAACGACACAATTAGCCACGGCGGCCGAAGAAATGTCCATGATTACCACTGAAACACGTGATGGAGCAGGTAGACAACAATCTGAAACCGATTTGGTAGCAACCGCAATGAGTGAAATGACAGCAACCGTGCAGGAAGTTGCAAAAAATGCCGATACTGCCGCGAATGCTGCACAACAAGCAGATAAACAAGCTGGTGAGGGACAAGCCATTGTCACTGAAACAATTAATTCCATTGATGCTTTAGCGGGCGAAGTTGAAAAGGCGTCAAATGTAATTAATTTAGTGAAAAAAGACAGCGAAAATATTGGATCGGTATTGGCCGTGATACAAGGCATAGCAGAACAAACTAATTTATTAGCATTAAACGCAGCAATTGAAGCTGCACGAGCCGGTGAGCAAGGTCGTGGCTTTGCTGTGGTTGCCGATGAAGTTCGAACGCTGGCAAGTAGAACGCAGCAATCGACACAAGAGATACAAGCTATGATTGAGAGTTTACAATCGGGAACACAAAATGCAGTAACAGTGATGGAATCGAGTCGAAATAAAGCAAATTCAACAGTGAAGCAAGCTTCAGTCGCGGGCTCTGCATTACAGAGTATTACACAGTCTGTTGGTGATATAACTCATATGAATAATCAAATCGCAGAAGCCGCAAGGCAGCAAGGTGAAGTCGCAGAAGAAATAAACCAGAATATTGTTAATATATCGGATGTTGCCACTGAAACGGCAAACGGAGCAGATCAATTATCCATAGCAAGTTCAGAATTAGCCAATTTATCAAATAACTTACAAATATTAGTTGGTCGTTTTAAAGTCTAAATTGTCCAAAGAGTTGATTTTACAATTACTTATATTCTATATAACACTGTTTCGATCTAATTATTTAGGCCCTTCAAAAGTGTTATTTCACTGCTTTTATTTAGATTTTAATTGTCGAAATAAAAGTCTTACAGTTTCATTCTAACAAACAAGCTGGCAATTATATTTGGAATTACATTCGAATGAATATAATATAGCGGTATTATTTACCCTGAAATATGGTTTAACCACTATAATCGATTAATTAGATGCACATTTTTGTGCATTAAGTGTAAACATAATGTTAAAAATTCGATAAAATAACAAAAGAGCATAGTGCTTTAAAACGGCACTTATTATAAATCATACAGTTAGAAGATTAAAATTAAATATGGCTACCAGTTATAATGCTGACGCAATTGAAGTACTAACCGGACTAGAACCGGTTAAGAAACGACCTGGGATGTATACCCAGACAGAAAGACCAAATCACCTAGCCCAGGAAGTGTTGGATAACAGTGTTGATGAAGCTGTCGCGGGTCATGCTGGCAACATCAAAGTGTCTTTATTTAAAGACGGTTCTCTCGAAGTTGAGGATGATGGACGTGGTATGCCGGTTGATAAGCACAAGGGTGAGAAAATCTCGGGTGTTGAAGTGATTATGACTCGGTTACATGCCGGTGGTAAGTTTTCTAATAAAAACTATCAATTCTCGGGCGGTCTGCACGGTGTCGGAATCTCGGTTGTTAATGCATTATCAAAACGAGTTGATGTTGTCATTAAACGTGATGGTTCAGAGCATAGAATGTCTTTTGCTAGTGGTGAGGCAAAAAAACCACTTAAAAAAATGGGCAAAGTTGCTAAACGTGAAACGGGGACACGTCTTCGGTTTTGGCCAGATAAAAAATATTTTGATACTGTAAAATTTTCTATTTCAAGTTTAAAACATGTACTTCAGGCTAAAGCGGTGTTATGTCCCGGGCTTCGAGTCAGTTTTTATGATGAAAACAAAGATGAAACGCAAGAGTGGTTTTATCAGGATGGTATTAGTGATTATTTACTCAGCACCATCGGTGAAATTCCAGTAATACCCGATGACAGTTTTACAGGTGATATAACTGGTAATGAAGAACATGTAAGTTGGGCTGTAGTCTGGGTAGCCGAAGGTGGCGAAAACGTTAGCGAAAGCTATGTAAATTTAATCCCAACCTCGCAAGGTGGAACCCATGTTAACGGTTTGCGAACCGGACTAACCGATGCCATTCGTGATTTTTGCGAATTACGAAATTTATTACCGCGCGGTGTTAAACTCGCACCAGAAGATGTATGGGATAAAGTAAGCTATGTTTTGTCGGTTAAACTGGTAGAACCACAATTTTCCGGTCAAACTAAAGAACGTTTATCTTCAAGAGAATGTGCCGCTTTTGTTTCCGGTGTGTTAAAAGATGCATTTAGTATTTGGTTAAACCAACATGTCGATTTTGGTGAGCAAATAGCGGAGCTTGCGATTAACAGCGCCCAGTCTCGAATGCGGGCTGGTAAAAAAGTAATACGCAAAAAAGTTATGCAAGGGCCGGCATTACCGGGCAAATTGTCAGATTGCTCATCACAAGATGTTGAATTAGGCGAATTATTTTTAGTAGAAGGAGATTCTGCTGGCGGTTCGACTAAGCAAGCGAGAGATCGTATTTTTCAG
>CAYOHQ010000312.1:0-4063 GCA_964403805.1 uncultured Thioalkalispiraceae bacterium
GGTTCTTGGAAGCAACAAGCCTATATTAAATCTAGTAATCCGGACGATATAGATGTATTTGGCAGTTCTGTAGCTTTGAGTCGAAGTGGAATAATTTTGCCCGATGGAACAAGTATTGTAGATAAAAGTGGTAGTACTCTAGCAGTAGGTGCATCTCTTGAATCCAGTAATGCTACAGGAGTGAAATATAGTAATATTATATCAAATACGAACAATGCAGCACCGGATTCTGGTGCTGTATATTTATATTGAAAATTATATTTATTTTTAATAGATACTAAAGTACAAGTTATTGTTTGGGTTAATTATCAGTTTATATTGTTCTTAATCCATATATTAAGTAGTCAATATTAATTTGAGAGTTACAATTGTGTTTTTGATATTATTTTAGAATATCAAACTTTACAGAGTTAATCTTGATATTTAATATGCTCAAAATTAATTTTTAGATTCGGTATTAATAATTCGTTGATAGCTTTCAAATTTATTTGAATAAACATTGACCAACTCCACCCTCAACAGATATAGTTAATGTCTACATCTAGGGAGATTAAGCCAATGGCATTCATGGACAATAATAAGAAACTAGTAATATCAAGTTTAATTGTCGGTATTCTTATTTTTATCTCAGTCATTGGTTATACCGTTGTATCTGTAGTTGGATATGATGTCATGGAAGATCTACCAATCACTTCTGATCAAAAGCTCATAATGGGGGTATTTCCTAGACGAAATTCCGCCAAAACCATTCGCATGTTCAACCCGATAGCACAATACCTTTCCCGCAAAATTGGCATAAAGGTTGAAATTGAAACATCAAATGATTTTTATACTTTCTGGAATAATGTTAAAGCAAAAAAATATGACATCGTTCATTATAATCAATTGCACTATATATTAAGTAAAAAAGGGCAGGGTTATTCTATTATTCTTAAAAATAATGAGTTTGGTTCATCCGTGATTAAACCGACTATTGCGGTACGGGATGATAGTGAAATTCGAACATTAAAAGATTTAAAAAACAAAATGATACACTTTGGTGGTGGTCGATTAGCGATGTCATCACATGTCGCTAACAGAGTCGCATTAAGAGAACAGGGAATCGATGATAATGACTATAAATGGACCTATGCTAAAAACCCGCCTGAAGCAACACGCTCTGTTTATAATCTAATTGCGGATGCAGCCAGTTTTGGAGATGCTATTTTAGAGTTTCCTGAAGTAAAGCGCTCAATCAATGTGAGTAATTTCCGTAAAATATACACTGGCCCCAGCTTACCGCAGCTACCCTGGGCAGTCAGTGAAAATGTGAATCCCGATTTATCGCTTAAAATTCAAACAGCCATGATGTTGTTAAACGATACTGAAGAAGGCAATACAATTCTTAAGAATGCATCGCTAACGGGTTTAGCCGTTGCAACGGATAAAGAATATGATGTTGTTCGCAAGATTTATAAAAAATACAAAAAGTATAACCAAACGCATTAAATATTAAGATTCGATCTAAATGTGTTGCTCTTTAAGGGTAATCCCTAGTTATGTTGCGAATGTGTTTATTGTATAATCAATTCCACGAAATGAATTTTAAACTCTATATAGATTAAGTTAAAAACTAAATTATTTTTGACTGAAAAAGATCTACTGGTTGGCAACATAGGTTACAATGCCTGAGTTATAATAATTCTAAATAACAAATGTTCTATGTTAATTTATTGTTATTAATATTAAATTAATAATTTTATCTTAATATGGCTATAAAAATTTTATAACAACGCTTTACTTAAATTTATAATGTGAAATATACTGTATGCTCTACATGAGTGTATTGGTATAATTTCATCAACATTTTTAACGGATTTTTTTCAACGCTAAAGGAATGCAACATGACTATTTCTCCTTCAAAGCTCTTTTCAACTGGCCTGTTAAGTTTGGCTTTTCTTTTTTCAAATTCTGTTTTTGCTGCACCAGGTCCAATAACAGCAGTAATTGATTCACCTGAGCAGGCTATAGTTCAAAGTCAGGTTGCTTTCGATGGAAGTCGATCACATGGCACCGTGACTTATGAATGGAATTTTAATGATGGAACTGCTGTCGAAACAGGAGCTAATGTCAGTAAAAACTATCCAGATATTGGTGAATACAAGGTTACTCTTACTGTTACAGATACAGCAGATGGAACTACCGCAAAAACAAATAAAATTATTACCATTCTTGCTGCAAATAGCTCAACTGTAACAAAAGCGAAATTTACAGTTAGTGCAGGTCCCTATACAACAGGAACACCAATTACTTTTACTAGTGAAGAGCCTACAGCCGGAAATAATCTTGTTACTAATAATAATTGGGATTTTGGTGATTTAGCAAATGCTAGTTTAAATAACAAAATAAACCCGAATGTTAAAACAGTTGAATTTGGTACTGCTGGAAATACACTAACTACGATAACACATCAGTTTTTGAGAGCGGGTACATATACAGTAACATTAGCCAATCAAACTCATTTCCCCGATGCGCAGGATAAAGCGTTAACAAGTACCTACACTGATTCAGTAACAGTAACTGGTCCTGATGTTGGTGGAGGCGTTGAGCTACCTGAAACTATCTATGATAGAGAGTGTAGTAATTGTCATGGTAAACGTATTCGGCAAACTCCTGGTGATAAAACCACACCCTATACACTCGTTGCAGACTTTGGTGAATTTTCGTTTATCGGCGGGCGTGGTGCAGCAAATTCAACACCATCCCAAGTTGATGCAGCATTAATTCGGGGAGCTTATAGTATATCAACTGATGGTGTTATATTAATGGAAAATGTCAATCCTTTAACAGGACCTAATGAATTGGATGGTATGGTTACGTTTTTGGCTTCATTAACAGCAAATCCAAATCCAGGAAACTTGTCAGGTGAGCAATTATTTATAAATCAATGTGCCCGTTGTCATGGAACTGGAACTGGTGCTTATGCTGGTAATGTTATCGGAGCTTCTGCAGCACGGATTAAGCGTTTCATTGATGGTGATAAATCGGTAGGTGTTATGTCGACAATACCTTATACAACAAGTTCACTTGATAAAATTGCAAACTTTTTAAATACGACAGCACCATTACTTAAACCACAAACAGGTGATGGCTTGTATGTCATGTATTGTAGTTACTGTCATGGAGTTGATGGTTCAGGTGGTCCTAATGTTCATGAATCAATTATTAATTCAGGGGTAACTGCAACTGTAATTCAATCTGAAATTAATAAAGCTGATCCAACAAATCGGAATCAAATGGGTAATCTTGGACCATTGCTTGATTTATCGGAATTGGAACTTATTGCTGCGACTTTAATTCGTAGTAATACATCTCAAGTCCCAGATGGTGATGATAATGATTAGAATATTAAAAAATTGTAAAGGAATGCGGTGAATAAAATGAAAAATATATTTAAATTAATATTAATAACATCAGCTACGTTCTTCTTGTTTGCTTGTGATAGTAGTAATACTGCGAGTACACCTGCAGGAAAATCTTATTTACTCAGTGTTAAAGTCACGGGTTTTACCGGAACTGCTACTGCTCTAAGTGTAGTTAATGGTAATGATGTAAACGATATATTAAAATTTCCTTCTGATGCTGAGAAAAGTTTTTCAAAAAAGGTTGCATCAGGTAGTAGTTATAAAGTTACTATTGTTGATGGTACTGCTGGTAAACAGACTTGTACACCTGGTTCTAATGCAAGCAGTGATAGTATACAGTCCGATGTTGTCGTAAATATTACTTGTGACAATGGCCCCGTTGGTCTTACTGGTAATTTAACAGACGGTGAAATTTATTATATGAGTGAATGTGCAGTATGCCATAAAGCTGGGACTGCTGATCCAACCAAAACTTTCGCTAGTAGTGATGTTGCTGAGAATTACAAAATTGCTAAAAATGCAAGTGCAGGAGGTACTAATATAAATCCTGATATGCATTCTATTGGACCAACTCGAAATCTAATGGGGCGTTTTGATGCGATTCCGGCTCAAAGTGTAGCTGATTTAGAGGTTTATTTATTAAGTGTTGCTCCATAGAT
>CAYOHQ010000313.1:0-4050 GCA_964403805.1 uncultured Thioalkalispiraceae bacterium
GTATGTTTAATTTTTGTTGATTTTCTGTATTACTGGGAACATAGACTAGAACATAGTGTTCGGTTATTTTGGAGCTACCACTCAGTACATCACAGTTCACCTATTTTTCATTATAGTACTGCTTTACGTGTTTCATTTATAGAAAACTTTACGGGCCTACTTTACTTTATTCCTGCAGTATTAATTGGCTTTGATCCCTTACTAGTATTAATTTGTGCGATATTAATGCTTACATATCAATCATGGTTACATAATGATATCTTACCGTCATTAGGAATATTTGAACGTGTTTTTTGTACTCCATCGTTACATCGCGTCCATCATGGTAATAATGATATCTATATTGATAAAAACTTCGGCGCAATATTGTCAATTTGGGATCAAATGTTTGTTACATATCAAAAAGAATTATTTAAACCCACCTATGGACTAACTAAGCAAATTAATACAATTAACCCGATTAAAGTTAACTTGAATGAATTTATTGCTATTTTCAAAGACATTATAAACTCAAAAAAACCATCAGATATTTTTGGTTATATATTTTACAACCCAAAATGGAAACCAGATATAACTGACAAAAGTTAACTTTAATTCGAATATTTATACCTTTTTCACTCTTTTTGGGGGTAGTAATTACCCCCATAAACCCAACATTAACCCAATATTAACCATCACATCTGTATTCTTGATTTAACATTATAAGGATATCACGCAATGAAATTATCAGAAAATATAAGAATGAGTAATCGAAATAATATTATGTTTTTATTATTTACATTTACTATTTTAGTATTTTCAGATTTTTCATATGCTGACAATAGTTTTGGTAATTATCTCGGTTTTGGAATTGATGGAGAACAGTCCATTTATTTAGGGGATAATTACCAAACATCACCAACACTTACAGGTAGTTATTCATACGGTCCTTTTTATGCCAGTTTTGAGAATGGTCTAGGTGTACAAATAGGAGCTCTCGCTAACATTCAATATTCGTTATCACTAAACTATATTCCTTATGGTGAACAACGAAATGATATTAAAGAATTAAACGATATGGATGAACTCGAAAATAGCATTAATTATAATTTAACAGCAGTTACACATTTTAAAAGACATATTTTAGATTTAAATTTAAGTAAAGAGGAAGTACTGGACAAAGGCGGAATTTCCACAGCGCTGACCTACTCTTATCTCTTCACTAAAAGCCGATGGGTTTTTATTCCAAATACAAGTATCACATATCAAGACAAATATTTAACCCGTTATCTATATGGTGTTAAACAATATGAATCAAAATCAGGTAGAGCATATTATCAACCAGATTATTCAGTTAATTATACAGCTGGATTATATATCGAATATGTAACATTAAAAAAATATTCCATTTTCGGTAATATCAACTACAGAAAATTCGGAACTGAAATCACAAACAGTCCAATTGTTGATAGAGAATCAACAAGTAATATCTTCATTGGATTTAATTATAACTTTTAAGGAGCATTAAAATGAAAACCTATTTATTATTTATTTTATTATTTTTAGTAACACCTGTTTTTTCTGGAACATCAGATAAATTAAAATCATCTGATGCAATTATTGAAATAAATAATGCAATTGTTAATGGTGGTGCTATCTACGTCTTATGTTTTAACTCAGAAGCAGGCCTAAAAAATGAAAAATATTTTCGCATCGGTCTCAATACAAAAGTTTCAGAATCAACATTTAATATTAAATTTAAAGATTTACCCATCGGGGATTATGTTTTTATTGCTTTTCAAGACATTAATGGCAATGGTGATTTAGATGAAGACGTAATGAAAATACCAGAAGAACCCTTTGCTGTTAGTAATTATGCTAATGATATGGGTCAAGAATTAGAATTTAAGAAATTAAAAAATATTTTTAATGGGCAATCTGAAATTTTAACGTCTCTTAGATTAATGCATTATTAATCTATCTGAGTATAACTACTATGTCAAAATCCAGTACTACACAATATCCAATAGTAAAAAATGAACAGCATAAAATAAATAAAACTGCTGTTTTTACCGGTTTGCTATTATTTGTTATTGTAATACTCGCTTTATCTCAAGTAGAAGAACAAAAACAACCACAAGAGGTTGCTTCACTATCAGAAATATATAACCCGGTACGATTTATCAAAGTAAAAAAAAATAATCACACGTCGCTAATTCGAAGTACCGGTGAAGTGATTTCACAAAATACTATTGATATTAAAGTACAAATTGGAGGAGAAATTACTTATGTCAATATCGATTTTTTTCCTGGTAATCATATTAAAAAAGGAACTGTAATTTGCAAAATCCAGAATTCTCAATATAAATATCAATTGGCTGAAGCAAAAAATAGATTTTCTCAAGCTCAACTTGCTTTATTAATCGAACAGCAAAAAAAAATTCAAGCTCGACAAGATTGGAAACGAACGGGACATAAACTAAAACCTGAATCAAGTTTAGTTTTAAGGCAACCACAGTATATAGCAGCACAAGCAGAATTAGATGCAGCACAATCTGCAATTGAACACGCAGAAAATGAATTAGAATTTACTATAATTCGTTCCCCATTCGATGGAGTCATTGTAGCTCGCTCACTTAATAATGGTGAAATTATTGAAACAGGTTCAGTTCTAGGCAGAATAATCGACACAAAAACGCTTGATATTACAATATCACTAACAGAAAGTAATTGGAAACTAATGCCGGACGATTGGAAAAATACAAACGTTGAATTATATTCGATATCACATTCATCTGGATGCTGCTTACCAACAGCTTCTACAGTCACAAACCCTAGAACTAAATCGACATCAAAAGTTATCACTGCAAATCAATATTGGAAAGCAAAGATACGAAATATTGCGCAATTTCTTGATCAACAAACTCGATTACGAACTGTTTACCTGGAAACAACGAACGATCTGTTACAAGGAAATACTAAACCACTATTACCAGGGAGTTTCGTTGAAGTAATTATACCAGGACGTAAAATGGAGAATATATTAAAGATTCCAGAATCAGCTTACACGCGTAACTCAAAAATATGGGTTATTGATGATAATAATCGTTTACAGTCACTCTATGCTGAAATACGTTTTACCAAAAATAATTTTATATTTGTTCAATTAAAAAATATGAAAAATGGTGTCTATCGAATTGTTTTATATCCGCAATCAAGTTTTACTATTGGCCAGAGAATTACTCCTGTCGAAATACCACTATCTACCCCAAAATTACTAACTACTGGAATATAGACGATGTATTCACTCATTAACTGGTTCATTCGAAATAAAGTTGCTGTTAATTTAATTATGATGTTTATTCTCATTATGGGTTTTATTAACCTATGGGGAATACGCATTGAAGGTTTCCCAAAATTACCGGCTGATAGTATCGAAATAAGTGTCATTAATATAGGTATGCGCGCTAATCAAATTGACCAATCCATTACACGACGACTGGAAGAATCATTAAGTGGATTGCGAGGTATTGAGAAAACCATCAGTGTTTCATATGATGATCAGGCAATTGTACATATAGTGAAACAAAGCTCCTATGAACTTGAACGCTTACTCGAAGATGTCAAACAACGTATTAATACTATTTCAAATCTACCAAAAGCTGCTGAACGTCCTGTAATTAAGCGCAAGGCGTTGAAATTTCCAGCTCTAATTGTGCAAGTCTATGGTGACTTGGATCAGGATACCTTACAGCGTACTGCGCGTAAGGTTAAGGAAGAACTTTTAACTAAACCGGAAATTTCACATATTGAACAATGGGGAGAACGAAAACGAGAGCTTAGTATCGAAATATCGCCACAGATACTTGAATCTTATAGTTTGGATTTACAAAAAATTGCAACTCTGGTTCGACAACGTTCCATGGATTATCGAACCGGGACCATTAATACCAGTGGTGGCTATATTCAACTTAGTGTAGATAATCGTGCAACTTATATTAACGACTATGCAAAAATACCCATTATCACTTTACCTAATGGGACTGTAATTATGTTGGGTGATATAGCCAA
>CAYOHQ010000314.1:0-4047 GCA_964403805.1 uncultured Thioalkalispiraceae bacterium
TATTACTTTAATGAGTTATTAACATCCAGATAGGCTATTTTACTTTGTTTAAAGTGTTTGGATTCGATACCTAATTGTTGCAGCTTTTCATTTAGTAAAATTCTAGCAGGATCTAAGTTAGTTATTTGGCAATAGTCTATCCAGTTAGCATATTCAGATGCTAACTGAGCGTTGGTACCATGACATCCGAGCACATGAATAACGTTATCCGCAATCTTCCATGGCCCGTTTCCTTCTAACGCTGCTTCAATTAAGTGAATGCGCGAATCACCGTTGTTGATGATAGTTTCATTCCAAAAAAGATCTAGATAAACCAATCCATTCGGATGAGGATAACATTCAGCTATTACAAAAAGCTTTTTTTTATTAACTAGAATACGTAACGGTGCAGTCACGCTAAATAAATCAGCCATGAGTAAATATTAAATTGTATTAGTTAAACTTTTGCCATTAGAAAGCACAAGCTCTGTTTCCATCATTTCACCATCACCATCACTATCTATATGTATATCCTTAATATCTGGCAGTGTGTGCAATATGTAGCCCGCCATCATGTGTAACAAGTTTTGATTTTCATTGTGTACTGCACCCAAAATTTTATCGGCTGCTATTTGACATCGTTGAACTTTGTTAGGATTTTCAACCCAGCTACGGCTCATTTGCCAGCCTTTATCCATATCATTATTCATTTTGTTAAAAAATTCTTTTGCACCATAGAGTATTTCATCCGGTACGGTTATTGGAATTTGCGTATCTTCAACAAAAATAGTTAATTTCATTTAAAACCTCATTAAATTTGAAATCAATTCAAATACAAAATACTATAAAGCCTATGCTAATACAGATACCCAATTTATTAAACCAACAACAGCTTGGCGCTATCCAGAATACACTGTCGAGTGCTGAGTACGTCGATGGCAAACTCTCAGCCGGTAAAATGGCTAAAACAGTTAAGCAAAATGAAGAAATTGCCAGTAGCAATCCACTGCTGAATCAGCTTAACAATATAGTGATGAATACTTTAGTGAAACATACTATATATATAGCTGCGGTTTTACCAAAAAATATCGCAACACCTTTCTATGCTAAATACACCAAGGGTATGGCTTATGGTAATCATATTGATGATCCTGTCATGGGCAGCCAACCCCATGCATACCGCTCCGATGTCTCAATCACTATTTTTCTAAATTCACCTGACGATTACACCGGTGGTGAATTAGTTATTAATAATGAATTAGATCAACAACAAGTAAAGCTAAACGCCGGTGACGCTGTGCTTTACCCTTCATCCAGTATTCATCATGTAAATGAAGTTACCGAAGGTGAAAGGCTAGTCGCCGTTACCTGGGCTCAAAGTATGGTTCGCTCTGCTGAACAACGTGCATTACTTTATGAATTAGGACAAAGTCGGGATCAGCTTCTTGCTGAAAATCATAATTCTGATCTAACAACCCGAATAAATAATAGCTATGCTAATTTACTTCGAATGTGGGCAGACTTATAACCCGGGTTAAATCTATTTTCTATAAAAAAGGCCGCTGTTAAAGCGGCCTTCTGAATCTTTCACTGTCGCTCTAAATAACTAATTAAGCTTCAGAACCTTTTTCTTCATGAGCCATTGCATTTACTTTTGCAGCTAATTCAGAATATTTTTCACGGTATTGATCTAAAACATGTCCTGATTCAGGTGTGTAGTAATCTTTCATATCAACACCATCTTTATGTTCAAAATCAATAAATTTCTTTTGCATTGCTAACATTTCTTTAATTAGATCTTGTTTGCTACTCATAACAACGTCCTCATTTTACGATGCTGACTTACGCCAACACGAGCTAAAAACTCTAAATTTTAGTTTTAAATTCTATGGGAGTGACTTTAGCAAGCCCATAATCATGCTGAAATACCCCATTAGGTCTATATCAACAATTACTTATTTAGACTGTGTGATTAATAACCACCTTTACGAGTGCTTTGTGGCATTCCACCAATTTTGCGGCCTTGTTTAGAAGGCATACCTGGGAATAAGTCATACATGTATTTCGAGTTGACTTTCTTGCCCCATTTTTTACCCATATCCTTAGTGATATTACGCTCATTAGGCTCTGTACCCGGGCTTTCAGCATGCTCATCGCGTAAATAGCGAACAACATCCCAATGTTCTTCAGTCATTTCAACGCCTTCATCTTCGGCAATTTTAGCGCCTATCGCTTCTGTCCATTCGTTGTAATCGTCTAAATATCCTTTATCGGTAACTTCTACTGATTTACCATCGGCTTCTAGTGTTGGCATATTAATTCTCCTTACTTCAATTTTATTTCAAATACATTAATGTTAATAATTAAAAATCTTTGGTTTGAACCTTATCGTTTTCATCGTTTACTGCAATAATACCTTTGTGAGCCAGAAACAAGCCACAACCCAATAAACGACCAGCACCCAAACCTTGCTGTTGCAATAAAACGGATTCTTCAACTTCCAACTCAGCTATCATCAAACTTCGCGTCACCATGAATTCCGATTCCAGTTTGTGCTGGCAGCATTTGCCACACATCATTTTACGAACCTTTATACCCATGTCTTTGAGCTGCTGATGAATCGTAGCCAGGAACGCTGCTTCGTCATCATCTTCAGATAAAACATGGCGCGAGAAGATAATTGGCGACTTTGTTAATTTTCTAGGTGCGGATTCTCTAATATTGAGCTTGTATTCGTCAACTATTATTGTTGATCCTTCCAGTTTTTGAGCATCTTCGAGTCGATGTTTAGGCAATCGAAGCTGTAACCTCGTGCGTTTCGATAAATTTAAAACTTCATTTTCTGCGATTTCAGGCCGAATCCAGCCATTTCCTGACTCTGCAGCATGTATTAGATGAATTCCAGCTAGCGGCTCCTTTGGTAGCCAGGGCAAGGCATTACATAATGCCGTAGAAAGACTCTGGGCATGATCCAGTGAAATAGACTTACAATTAATTTTAAAAACCAAATCCATTACCTCATCAGGAACCTGATATTCCTGATTAGGTTTTTTTTCTTCTTCCCAATACATCATGTAGCCCTTACACTCGTGAATATAGCTTCCAGTTTTTCTTCCCAGTTTTCAGGCGTGTCTAAAAATGGAGGTTTGACATCCATTTGAAAAAATATTTCACCGTCTTTTGCACGTTGTTGAATTACTTTCGTTAATTCATCAAAATTTTGTAATTGATGATTTTGTAATAACACTTCACTTAACCACAGCATAATATTTTTCTCTTAAATAATTTAAAACTAAATTGATTGTATACGATCATAATAGCGTGCACGAAGTAATTCCCTTTTAGCATTTGGATTATCTTCGAAAGCAGTTCGGTTGTGTAATACATTATTACAAAGTAAACCTTGCCCTGCTATTAATTTGTGCTTAAAGCTGTATGTTGTATCTGATAAAATGTTTTCTATCTTTAACACAGCTTGTTGCACTACATCAGATTCTTTCCACAAGATACTTCTTGTTCTTGCAGTATAGCGCAAATGCAATTTATTCGATAAAGAATCAATTGAAAACACCGGTCCTGATTGTTGTTCACGAATTTTAACACCATCTTCAATATTTTCAGGTATTGTTAAAACATCATTTTCCATTAACGCCAGAATAAAATCGGGGTTTTCATCCCGGAGCAATATATAGAGGATCTCAGGATCAATTAAATTATTCTCACCGCCGCTTTTTGCATCTTGCGTACAATGCAATACAAATCCTCTTATTGTTTTATCTACAGAATTATAATACCCATCAGTATGCCAACTAATCGGTTTACGAGTATAGGGTATGTAGGTTTTATTACGGCCTTCGTCACTCACGGTTACTGTACTCACGTCTTGCTCGCCCGAACATAAATTTCCATCAATTTTGACTAATCCAAAGTTGCTAGCAAATTCACATAATTCCAGAGTTGTTATCTGTCTAGGCTTAGTAAGTGAATAAACCACCATATTGTATTTTTCTAAACACAGATGTATCTGTCTGGTTTCCAATTTACTTAAAAAATTAATATCATCTATAC
>CAYOHQ010000315.1:0-4022 GCA_964403805.1 uncultured Thioalkalispiraceae bacterium
TTTTATTTATTTTTTTTATTTCAAGTAGTAGACGGTATAATAGATTTCTTGATGTGACTGGTGTTCTGACGTGTGATATTCCGATCTACTATTTTACTTCTCCTTTTCCAATTTTTATTTTACATAAAATCTAAATCAATTACTATACATAAAGTGTATAAATTGTCACCAGTCAAGCAAAGTGGATACTTCAGAAGCAATATTTTCTTCTGTCAGAAAATTATAACTCCGGTCTAAATCTGCCATAGTGTCGACTTCTCCATTACCCTGAAATACTTTTGTTATTTGTTTCATAATGTTGTTAAATTGTTTCTGTTGCATCCGATTGTTCTTTTTTAGATCTCGATAGCTTTCAAGCTGATCGGATGAAACACTTTTAGTTCAATTTTCTCTTATTATTGAGGGACTTTAAAGAGCCTACGTGTGTGACAAATATAGACGCTAAAATATGTGGTTCGATGTCGGAAATTCCGGCATCGCAATGGAATGCTTTAAATGGAACCACACTGCCCTTTTTAAAACATCAATACTTATCTGCTCTGGAAAATAATCACGCTGTTGGTAAAGAATTTGGATGGATTCCACAATACCTCACACTATGGCAAGACAATAAATTAATTGGCGCCGTGCCACTGTATTTAAAATTTAACTCCTATGGCGAGTTTGTTTTTGATTGGGCATGGGCTGATGCTTATACCCGTTCAGGTTTAGAATATTATCCGAAGCTGGTTATTGCAACACCCTACAATCCCGTAACAGGGCACCGCTTATTAATTCATAACGATTATGATACTACTGAAATCAGCAATATATTAATCAATTCTGTTAACGAGCATTCAAAATCACTTAATGTATCGAGTGTTCACTGGTTGTTTCCAACTGAACAAGAAATGACTATATTACGACAACATAAATTAATGCAGCGTATTGGTTGTCAATTTCATTGGACTAATAATAATTATCGCGATTTTAAAGATTATCTCGTCAGCATGACATCAAAGAACCGTAAAAAAATTAACCGCGAGCGTCGCCGTGCAATCGAACAGGATATTAGTTTTGAATTACTAGAAGGTGATGCGATTGATGATTCGCAATGGGCGATATACCATCATTTTTATGCCAGCACCTTTGATAAAAAAGGTGGCATACCAACATTATCGCTAGAATTTTTTAAAGAAATTGGCCGTACCATGCCCGATAATATTTTAATGATATTAGCAAAACACGATGGTGAATACGTTGCAGGAGCATTTAACTTAAAAGATCAACACTGTTTATATGGCCGGCATTGGGGTTGCATTGATGAATTTCACAGTTTACATTTTGAAACTTGTTATTATCAGGGACTGGAATATTGTATTAATAATAATTTATCAGCCTTTGAACCCGGTGCTCAGGGTGAACACAAAATAAGCCGAGGTTTTTTACCGACTATCACCTGGTCTGCGCATTCAATTGCGCACCCAGAATTTAAAAATGTGATTCACGATTTTTTACAACGAGAAGAACACGGTATGACGCATTACATTGAATCCTTAAAAGCTCATTCGCCCTTTAAAGAATCACTATGAGAGTACCGTTTTGGTTAGAACCATCCGAGCCTGAAGTTTTCCCGGACACATCCTATGCACTAACCGAACCCGATGGCTTGTTGGCACTTGGTGGTGATTTGACTTTGAAACGTTTAACCTGCGCATATCAAAAAGGTATTTTCCCCTGGTATTCTGAGGGGCAACCTATTATGTGGTGGTCGCCTGATCCACGCTCGGTTTTAATGCCTGACAAAATTCATATTTCACGAAGCTTACGAAAAACACTCAAACAGGATTGGTTTACGGTAACGTTTGATCAGGATTTTGCCAACGTCATTTCAAATTGTGCCTCAACACGAGATGAAGGCACCTGGATAACATCCGAAATGCAACAAGCTTATATCGATTTACACTATACCGGTTTTGCACACTCGGTTGAAGTGTGGGTTGAAAACAAACTGGTTGGTGGACTTTATGGCATCGCACTGGATAAAGTTTTTTTTGGTGAATCCATGTTCAGTACTAAAAGTAATGTCTCTAAAATTGCATTGGTTAAATTATGCCAAAAATTGAACGATGATGGTTTCAAAATGATCGATTGTCAGGTTCAATCAGAACATATGGATAGCCTCGGTGCTGAATTAATTACTCGAACTCAGTTTAAAAATTTACTACAATTACATTGTAAAACACGAACTGAATCAAATTGGCGAGAATAATATTGTGTTATGACCGATCAATCTAAAAACTCACAAGATCTACAAGGACTGCAATTTTATGTATCTCCTTCACATGAATGCAGTTACCTCGACGATAAGGATGCAATAACCTTGTTTGCCGATCCAACCGCATTGCTCAATAATAATCAGTATCAAACATTATCAAAAATCGGCTTTAGACGCAGCGGCGAACATATTTACCGGCCTCATTGTAATAGTTGCTCTGCCTGTATCCCGGTTCGCCTTGCCGTTAATGAATTTCAACCGAATCGCAATCAACGCCGGGTATTAAAGGCAAACTCCAATGTCAGTGTTACTATCTGTAATTCGGACTTCAGTGATGAACACTTTGAATTGTATACACGCTACATTAAATCGCGTCATCCTGGCGGTGGTATGGACGATGGCGATGTTAAAAGTTATAAAAGCTTCGTCACCTCAAGCTGGAGTGATACCAGGTTGTACGAATTTAGAATCGATTCAAAATTAATCGCTGTCGCGGTAACCGATCACTTAATTGACTCCATGTCAGCTGTTTATACCTACTTTGATCCGGATTTAAATAAACAATCGCTTGGGGTGTTCTCCGTTTTATGGCAAGTTCAATACGCTGTTGAACAGGGCTTCAACTGGTTATATTTGGGTTATTGGATAAAAGAATGTCCAAAAATGGCCTACAAGGATAATTACCGTCCAATGGAGGCTTTTGACGGCTCAGGCTGGAATCGTTTGGAATAACCAGAATTAGACCGATAAAATGACTTAAACCTCGAAAAATCACCAATAAATTTAGTATCTTATCAAACGACGCATCTATCTCTCAATTTCTTAAAGTTCCTTTGCCAATTGAGCTAAATTAGGGCATTATTCGCGCTTGAATATTTTAGGTTGGATTTACTAACAATGCAGGTAATCAATGGCTAAAGAAGAACATATTGAAATGGAAGGTACGGTTGTTGATACCTTGCCAAACACGATGTTTCGAGTAGAACTGGAAAATGGACACGTTGTTACAGCCCATATTTCTGGCAAAATGCGCAAGCACTATATTCGAATATTAACTGGTGACAAAGTTACTATTCAATTAACTCCCTATGATTTATCCAAAGGTCGTATTGTTTTCCGTTCACGTTAACTCGATTCGCCTAACTTGACTCATTAGTCTCGAGTTCCTGTTTAGATTCTAATTCAAATTTAAGCTCATCTTTTTCAAGCGTAATCGCGATGTGACCGCCTGAAGATAATTTGCCAAATAATAATTCTTCAGCCATTGGCCGTTTGATTTTGTCTTGAATTAAGCGCGCCATTGGTCGAGCACCCATTTCATCGTCATAACCATTCATGGCTAACCAGGTTCGTGCTTCATCATCCACACTTAAGGTAACGCCTTTTGATTCTAACTGCCCTTCGAGTTCAAACAGGAATTTATCAATCACTTTACTGATAGTATCTTGAGCCAGTGCTTTAAATTGAATTATGCTATCAAGACGGTTTCTAAACTCCGGTGTAAATGTTCGATTAATAACTTCAGTTGAATCTTTGCTGTGATCTTGCTTGGTGAAACCAATTGATGGTCGATTAATTCTATCTGCACCGGCATTGGTAGTCATAATGATAATCACATTTCTAAAATCGGCTTTACGGCCATTGTTATCCGTTAAGGTACCGTGATCCATAACTTGTAATAGTAAATTAAAAACTTCTGGATGGGCTTTTTCAATTTCATCAAGTAATAAAACCGAATGCGGGTGTTTAGTGATGGCTTCTGTTA
>CAYOHQ010000316.1:0-4019 GCA_964403805.1 uncultured Thioalkalispiraceae bacterium
CCGAGAACGTTATAATACGAAGATGCTACCCGTAAAATAAGCTCTTGTTTTGCACCAACAAAATTCGCATTCGCGATAGCGACAGTTTCATCTGCTTGAGAAAGTTGTGTAAAAGAATCATGATTGTATATTGTTTGTCGAATGGATAGGGAGTATCCATTTGATTGGAAATTATTACTGGATTCACTTCCTGCAATCGTAGAGGTGCTGTCATTTTCAGAAACATTTCCGTTTAAATTCAGGTTGGGTAACACCAATGACCGGGCGATTGATTTATTCTCGATTAAAGCCATATTTGCAGCTATTGCTGCTTTGTACTGGGGGTCGTTTTTAACGGCATCTTCAAATACTTGTTTTAGATCGACCGCTTGTGCAGCCAGGTTACTTAACAAAAGCATTAACATGAGTGCTAATTTAATATATTTCATTATTGAATTTCCTTGTTTTCACAAATTTCACCGAATGCAGTTGGTGAACTTACACGAGCAATTAGTAACGGGGCATATCTGTGTCAACAGTTTCAGCCCATTGTTCAACGCCACCACTTAAATTGATAATACGATTAAAATTTTTCGTTTTTAAAAAATATCCAATTTGTCGACTACGTATGCCGTGGTGACAAATAATAACAGTTTCTTGTTCTGTGTCGAGCTCATGGTACTTTTGAATAACATCTGCCATTGACATTAATCTGGAGCTTTCAATATGACAATAGTCAAATTCCCATTGTTCACGCACATCGAGTAATACCGGTTTTGGATTACACTCTGCAAGATGCTTTTGTAATTGTACTGCAGTCATTTCGATCATTAGGTGATAATCTCAAGCGATATTTATTTTTGTTTCTTTATTAAACAACTAATATGTGGCAAGAATTATACACTTTGCTTATTAACATCGCAGGATTAGATATCAATAAACTTCTAATATTCCAAATATCGAGTAAATCAAGTGTTTAGTGTTAATCAACTGTGCTTAAAAAACAAATTTATCGATGTGAGGCAGATTACTGAGCGGCGCTAATTCAGTTTCGAATAGACTTTCCTGGCTAAATTGATTTTTTCCGGTGCAATGTATTAATTGCGCAGACATGGCAGGACCTTCGCCTACAACAACGAATAAGCGGCCGCCGATATTGAGCGATTCTTTTAACGAATGTGACATCATCGGAATTGAACCAGTTACCACGATAACATCATAAGGTCCGTTTTGTGGCCAGCCTTCACAAGCATCACCCGATTCACAAGTGACATTAACAATTCCATGCGCTTTTAATTTAGCTTCAGCTTGTTCTTTTAATTCAGGGACAATTTCAATAGAAATGACATGGCGAGCCAGAGAAGCAAGTAGTGCCGTTAGATAACCACTGCCGGTGCCAATCTCAAGCACAGTTTCATTGGGCTTAATATTCAGTGCTTGCAGTAATCGAGCTTCAATTTTTGGGTTCATCATAAACTGATTAAATCCGATAGGCGTTTCATTATCACTAAAGGCAAGATTACGATATTGTGTTGGCACAAAATCTTCACGAGGCACTTTTGACATGGCATTTAAAATAGCGTCATCAGTGACATTCCAGGGGCGGATTTGTTGTTCCACCATGTTAAATCGTGCCTGTTCAATATTTAAGTTTGTCATAGTTTTTGTTCCAGATTTAATGCCATTACGAATTGATTGTAGGTTACGGTGTTATTATTTCGCTGACAAGCAATAACCGGAATAGGGTTATAAAGATTATTTCCTCAGCTATCAGTGACTTGTATACAAATGAATGCAATTGTAGTTAATTCCTTATTTTATAAGCTATTTTAAAACTGGTTGTTCGAAACTGAAATGACACTCATTTTGATGATATCATTTGCAAATTTTAAGTAGCTCCTATACCGTATTATTCGCTAGGGGTGCGATTGTCGGATAGCTATATTTAGACTTCCGATTATCGCTGAGAAATACCCTCAGAACCTGATCCGGCGTAATGCCGGCGTAGGAAATGCCTGTCTCGATCATCATTTCCCTGCGTTACTTTATACATAGCAACTAATTTGGGAAAGACATTATGAGCGCAATTATTGATAATAAATTAAGCCAAACGGCAAAAATAAACTCAGACTCAATTCAACCATTCCCGAATTCAAGAAAAATTTATGTGCAGGGCAGTCGGTCTGATATTCAAGTCCCGATGCGCGAAATAACATTATCAGATACAAAGTTATCAACCGATGTGAATGATGATCGGGTTGAAAAAAATCCACCTCTCACTGTATATGACACATCAGGACCGTATAGCGATCCTGAAGCAACTATCGATATTCGAAAAGGCTTAGCAAATGTCCGCAGTCATTGGATTGAAGAACGAAATGATACGGAATTATTGGCTAAACTAAGTTCTGATTATGGCACTCAGCGCGCAAACGACAATAATTTAGATGAACTTCGATTTGCTCACATAAGCAAACCGCGAAAAGCTTTAGCTGGCCAGAATGTTTCGCAAATGTATTATGCTAAAAAAGGAATTATTACACCAGAGATGGAATTCGCTGCCATCCGAGAGAACTTAAAGCTCGAACAATATCAGCAACAAATAAAAGACCAACATCCGGGAAACTCCTGGGGTGCCAGTTTACCAAAAGCCATAACAGCAGAATTTGTTCGGGAAGAAGTGGCTCGTGGTCGAGCTGTTATTCCAGCCAATATCAATCATCCTGAATTAGAACCGATGATCATAGGCAGAAATTTTTTAGTTAAAATAAATGGCAACTTAGGTAACTCAGCAGTTACTTCATCAATTGAAACCGAAGTGGATAAAATGACCTGGGGAATTCGCTGGGGTTCGGACACCATTATGGATTTATCGACTGGAAAAAATATTCACGAAACCCGTGAATGGATCGTTCGTAATTCACCGGTTCCTGTCGGAACGGTTCCTATTTATCAAGCATTAGAAAAAGTAAACGGCAAGGCTGAAGATTTAACCTGGGAATTGTTTCGCGATACTTTAATCGAACAGGCCGAGCAAGGAGTTGATTATTTTACGATACATGCTGGCGTATTATTACGACACGTACCGTTAACGGCAAAGCGTTTAACCGGCATTGTCTCACGCGGTGGTTCAATTATGGCAAAGTGGTGTCTGGCGCACCATCAGGAAAATTTTTTATACACTCACTTTGAAGATATTTGTGAAATCATGAAAGCGTATGATGTTACTTTTTCTTTAGGTGATGGTCTTCGTCCGGGCTGTATTGCCGATGCTAATGATGAAGCACAATTTGGCGAGTTGGAAGCGTTAGGGGAATTAACAAAAATTGCCTGGAAGCACGATGTGCAAACATTTATTGAAGGTCCCGGTCATGTACCGATGCACATGATTAAAGAAAACATGGACAAGCAATTAGAGACTTGTGGTGAAGCACCATTTTATACGCTTGGGCCTCTCACAACCGATATTGCACCGGGATATGATCATATTACCTCAGGCATAGGTGCAGCGATGATTGGCTGGTACGGTACGGCAATGCTGTGTTATGTAACACCTAAAGAACATTTAGGCTTACCCAATCGTGATGATGTTAAAGAAGGTATTATTACTTACAAAATAGCGGCTCATGCTGCGGATTTAGCGAAAGGCCATCCGGGGGCACAGATAAGAGACAATGCCATGTCAAAAGCGCGGTTTGAATTTCGTTGGGAGGATCAATTCAATATCGGATTGGATCCTGATCGTGCTCGGGCATATCATGATGAAACCATGCCAAAAGATGCCCATAAAGTTGCGCATTTTTGTTCGATGTGTGGCCCTAATTTTTGTTCAATGAAAATTACACAGGACGTTCGTGAATATGCCAAACTCAAAGGCATCGATACACAACAGGCATTGACCAGTGGCATGCAGGAGAAGGCAAAAGAATTTGCAGCTCAGGGCAATGAATTGTATAAAAAAACCTGATTATTATTATTTCACTGTTGTCCCGTTAACTTGAGATAAATTATAAAAATGCTTACAGTTAGTACGTTTCAAA
>CAYOHQ010000317.1:0-4001 GCA_964403805.1 uncultured Thioalkalispiraceae bacterium
AAAGTATTATGGCCGTGGTCAATTAATATTTCTGAGAAATATTTTAAATCACGTAAACTAATACGATTTTCAGCTTGGTTTTTTATTGCAGTTGCAATGTCAGGACCACAATTACCTGCATTTAATAAAGCAGTATCAACCCACGATAAAAACATTAAAGACGATATTTCATTTATGATAATCGCCGATGTAAACGGAATTAACAAGTCTGAATTTAACTCATACCTTATAAAGTTAAGTGATTTTATTGATCAGCTTAATGGAGAAAAAATTGGATTTGTCGCACTCAGTTCATCTAGCGCATTAATATCGCCATTAACCAATGATTACGCTATAAGTTATTTTTACTTAAAACAAATGTTTGATGTTGTAAATTTAAATCCTCGCTTAAAAGGAAATAAATTATATAGAGCATTAAAAACTTCTTATTCTGAAATTCAAAACAGCAATTCAAATTCCAGCGCCATTATTTACTGGTCAGATTTCAGCAGAAAAAAAATTACTGCTAGCCAATTAATTAAACCCAGAATTTTAATTGAAGAAATAACAGGTAATAAAATCGAAGTTATACCTCTCTGGAATGAAAGTGATGAACTAGGAATGAGCTCTGATGACATACTTAAAATTTTTGGTGATGAAGGAGAGAGCTACTCTGGTTTAACATTACAAGAAATATACGACGACCATCTAACGGATTTTAAATCCTCAACACTATTTGACTCAAATAAAGATTATGGTTTCCAGCAGCTATTTTCATATCCACTATTATTTGGTTTGTTTATGTTACTTGTTTCACTGATACCGCTACAATTTTTCAATAGGTTGAAACATGGAGCTTAAATATTTAGCCGTATTTTTAACTATAATAAGTGCAACTCCAGTGCAATCAAAAACATTGATTGATAATGCCTATGATTATTTCCAAAATGAAGATTATGAATATGCAATGATACTGTATTCTAATGCAAAAGGATTTTCAGCTAGAATGGGGGAGGGTAGCAGTGCCTATCGTTTAGGCGATTATAAATATTCGATTAAACAATATACCTTGGCATTATTGAAAGCGAAAGGCGATGAGGAAAAATACAAATCCTTATTTAATTTAGCGAATGCTTACTATAAAGAAAATGAATTCATTAAAGCAATAGAAACCTATAAATACTTATTAATTTACAATCCAAGCTCAGAAGAAGCTCAAGGCAATTTATGGTCTGCGCAATCAATGTTAATTGATAAAATCAAGAATAATAAATTGTATGTAAATAAGGAAAGCATTAATTATAGTGAAGCCCAGGATAACAACCAGGATGACTTATTGAAAAAAGATGAAAAAATAACTAAAACTGAAAAAATAGGTTATTTAAGAACCTTAATCGGAGATCGTGTAGCAGAAGGTGAATTAAATGCTATTGCTCAAAATGATGAAAGCATTAATAATTTAATTTTAAGAGCCAGGCAAATTAAAAATTATTTATCAGCTGTAAAGAAACTGGAATTTGTAAATGACGAACCGAGAACAATTTTAAAATCTATTATCGATTTCGAAGAAAAGCAAAATAAATGAAAATAAGGGCTAACTTTTTTCCTATGTTAATAATGCTGCTACTAGCAGTACAAATAGACTTTGCCTATGCTGAAAAAACTGCACCATCATTCGACGTAACGACAGCCACTAAAGTTTATGCAATCGGAAATCCTATCGATGTCGTTTTTGAAACTCATAACCTTAATCGTTCTTTAAGTAGTATAAACCTTGATAAATTAAATAAAAATTTTGTTGTTCATGATTTTAATGTTGATAAAATTGAAGATAATTATAATGGTGAAATACTTAGAATCGAAAACCTGGTTGTTAGATTATACGCAAAACGGGCAGGACATTTGGAAATTCCTGCCTTTAAATTAGGTCGATTTAAAAGTAAGCCGATATTTATCGATATTATTAATGACTTTAACAGCACAATACAAATACGTACAACTTCAATTAAAAAAAGTTTTTATCAACGTGAACCCATAAATATCTATGTTGATGTTTTTTATAGGCAAAAGAAAATACCATCGAGTGTTGGTGAGTTAAAAAATAAAGATTTTATTATAAGTGATGCCATAAAAACAGAATATACTATTACAGATAACGGTATTACTTTACCAGTGGATAGATTCTCATGGATAGTAATCCCACTAACAGAAGGTGATCACGTATTAAGTTTACCCATGGTAAAAACAGGTGGACGCAGAATGTATCCTTCAGGAAATTTAGACATTTCAATTACGCCATTACCCAGCACCTTACCTGCATTAATTCCGGTATCACAACAAACAATAACGAATAATAAGGTTACAAAAGACAAAATATGGATTAATAATGTATATTATTGGTCATTATCTGTTATAGGGAATGGACTAAATGAAAATATTTTGGATAAAATTATTGGTAGACAATTAGAATCGGATTCAAATATACGCTATTTCCCACGTTCTTATACACAAACACGAATCGATAATGGTTCTCAATTTAAAATTGATGTAAAAATACCTTACAAATTATACAAAACGGGTGATTTTAATTTCCCTATTCTAGATGTTGCCTTCATAGATTCAGCGACGGGTATCCTGGAACATACTTACTCTAGCCCACTATCAGTTACTGCTACAAGTCATTTTAACGAAAACCTTAAAATTTTAATTGCATTATTACTATTTTTAATTATTGCAACACAACCGTTTCTAAAGCTCATTAAGCGATACTACATAAAGTATCGTTACAGAGTCTGTTATTACTCATTGATTATCACCAATAATCCAAAGCGCTTAAAAAAATATTTATTCAAACTAACACCAAATTTCAACAGTGAATCACCATTAACATTAAAGTCATGGGAGGAATCAGCTGTCATCACTAAACCAGAACATAAAAAAATACTGAAAAAAATCAGTTTATTATTGAATAATTTCAATTATGGAACACGTTATTCAAAAGGTGAAATGGCTGTTTTAAAAAGGCTTGTAAAAAGTTTAATTTAATTATTTTAGTCCATTCACTGCATTTGCAAGCAACAAAAAAATAAGGTTTTACAAAGCATACTAGTTTTATCAATATTCTCTTTCTCAATGCTTTATCACTAAAAATAATATGGGAATATAATATGCCATTTTTATTTATCTAGTAAAAAATAACCTTATCTCTATAGCTTTACACCAATATGTCGATAACTGGTTAATAACCATCTAGTTTGCAATCAAGCTATAGGAACCAAGTGTCATGAGTGTAGAATTTCTTTCAAATTTATCCATACGTCGTAAGATTTGGTTTGGTTTTAGTGGATTACTTTTTTTATTTTTAACCGTAGGCGTTATAACATTTATTAGTTTAAGTTCGAATGAACATAAAGTTGTACATTTAGTGGAAGAAGTGCAACCAACTGTGGTGTTATCGATGCAACTGGTTGATCAGATGGATAGAGCATCTGCATCATTAGGCTTTTATTTATTAAGCAAGGAAGAAATCCATAAAAATGATTATATAAACAGTTTAAAACACATCAATGAATCAATTAACAAGCTTGAACAAAATAAACTTATAAATTCTTCTGGAAACACCATAAGCATAATAAAAGAAGTTAAAGTTAAAAATTAACAAATTAGAAGCTTACAAAACTCAAATGTTATTGTATGCCATTAATGACGCTGAAAATGTTCCTGCAATTAATTATGCAGGCGAGAATGTTAACAGTCGCGTACAAAATATGATGCAATGGTTACAGGAAATATTATTATCTGAAGAGGATGAACCAGCCACTGAAAAACGTAAACGATTTGCAATTGATATCGCTAATTTACGACATAAACTCTTAAGTGCTGTTAATGAATTACGACTTTTTCTGGCCTTTCGTCAAGAGGCACAAGTCGATAACTACACCAGTTTATCTGAATTACTGGAGAAAAATGTAAAAGAGTTAGAAAAATATGATGAGGATTTTTTAACCTTCGAACAATTGGAT
>CAYOHQ010000318.1:0-3982 GCA_964403805.1 uncultured Thioalkalispiraceae bacterium
AATATGTTATAAAAAAGTGATATTTCTGTGAATCACTTGTGACCTTACTTGATCATACTTACAACCTAATACTATTTACTATAATCAATCTGGAGGACATTTTAATGTCAAACTTGCTAAAAACGATTGCAACATCAGCAATTTGTGGATCACTTTTATTATCATCAACTGCTTTTGCAGGTGGTCAAAAAATGTATGAAGTGACAATAACCAATGTAACTAAAGGTGAAATTTTCACACCAATACTAGTAGCAACAACACATCATGGATTTAAATTATTTAATCAGGGTTCACCTGCCAGCACCGATTTAGAAATCATTGCAGAAAGTGGCAATAATGCACCTTTGGCTGACTCCTTAATTTCAGGTGGACATGCACTTGATACGGCATCGGCACAGGCTGGTTTAGTACCGGGAGCTTCGATCACCTTAACAGTTAAAATGAGTGAAAAATACAGTCATATTACTGTCGCTTCGATGCTGGTTCCAAGTAATGATGCTTTTTTTGCAGTTAATGGTGTCCATGGTCCTAAAGGCAAAAGAACCATAACAATTCGTTCACCAGCGTATGATGCCGGTACTGAAGTTAATGATGAATTATGCGCTAATATTCCAGGACCCGGTTTTATCTGTAAAGGTGAAGGTTATAATGCAGCAAGTGGTGAAGGATATGTTTATACCCATCCTGGAATTCAAGGTAATGGTGATTTAGTAAAAGCTGATCATGATTTCCGTAATCCGGTTGCGATTATTACAGTAAAACGAATTAAAAAATAGATAGTTCAGTGCTTAAAAATTAAACCGGTGTAGTGGCTTAAACTACACTGGTTTTTTATCTGAAGATTTTAGCTATAGCCCGATTAGAATTGTTTTAGAGCAAAAGTGCTTTCTTTTTAATCTTTATTAAGCTACATTCTCCTAAATCATAGATATATAGTTACTATTGCTTCAGTAGTAAAAAGTAGTTTACGGAGAAACTCATGGACGAAAAAAAGTCTGATTTTAATAAATTACGACGAGACTTTTTAAAGATTGCAGCTGCAGCAAGCAGTGGTGCTATCGCAGCAACGACAAGCTCACCAAGTTATGCTAAACCAGCAAAAATAAATCATTCAGCTCACCAATCTAAAACGGGTGGACAAGTCAATAAATACGGCTCAATGATGTTCATGAAGGGCCACAAGCATCAGGGTGGCAAATTAATTGAACCACCAGGATCACCAACGGCAGAAGACGTTGACTATAAAGTGTTTGATCTTGATATCCGTATTGTCGAACATGAAGTATTACCCGGAATAAAATTACATTTATTTGCTTTTAATGGGCAGGTACCCGGTCCTGAATTTCATGTTAATGAAGATGATTGGGTTCAGGTTAATTTCACTAACAATACCGAAGAAATGCACACCATTCACTGGCACGGGATCGTTTTGCCCTACACGATGGATGGTGTACCGATGATAACTCAGGATCCAGTTCACCCCGGTGATACCTTTGTCTATCGTTTTCAGGCAAAGCCAAGTGGAACCCGCTGGTATCATTGCCATTGGTCAACACCGCTACATGCTGTTTCGGCAATGCACGGTGCTTTTATTGTGCATCGTAAAAAAGAACAGCTCAAAAACCGCTTTCCTTATAAACGTGATTATACCTTGATGCTCGAATCGTGGGATTTGGATTTCATCCGGGAAGAAATGAACGGATTATTGGAAGGCATGAAAGAAGTTAATTACCTGATGTCGGAAGGCTTACTGGATTATAAAACCCATGGATTTTTTAAAAATTATCAGGAGTTTAAACACGCTGTAGAAAATGGTGATTATATTGCACCGTATTTACTGAGTCGTTCCAGTGGTAATGAAATTAAACCGAATTTTTTCGCAATAAATGGTAAATCCTATCCTGCGACAAAACGAATTTCAATTAAACAGGGTGAGTGGATTAGAGTAAGACTGGTTAATGCCAGTGGTCTGTCACATCACATGCATTTACACGGACATGATTTTTGGTGGGTTGCACAAGACGGTAACGACTTACCCGAGCCACGTCATTTAAACACGGTTCACGTCGAACCCGGTGGAACCTATGACATTATGATTTATGGCGATAACCCGGGCTATTGGACTTTTCATGATCACAAAACAGTTCATGCCGCGAATAATGGAATCTACCCCGGTGGCATGCTTACCGTATTGGAATATGAAGATTTTACGCCGACATACACACCATCAGTGTCAACGGATCAATAGGGAGGTAAATTAGATGCTACTAAATATTAAATTTAATTTTGCCGTATTGTGTTTGTCCGGCCTATTGGTGCAAAACAGTTATGCTCTGGAAGTGGATAGAGAAGTTATGCCACGAATAACAGTCGGTGGCAAAGTGATTGCTACTGGCGATAATTATGAATATACCCGATATTCATTGGGTAATAGTCAAGATAATATCAGTACTGATGATTCGGCATTATTATTACGTTTTGATAAACACATGTATGGTGTTGAGTCTGGCGTTGCCGGAGGGGTCATTGGTTTCAGAGAATTCGGGGATAAAATTGTATTTCACCAATTAAATGCATTCTACTGGAATAAACATATTGAATTTCGTTTAGGAAAAACCAGACTTCGAAATACCATTCTTGAATTACCGACACTACGAGATGAAGACTTAATTGATTATAGTCATGTTAATACCGCATCGTCAGATGAGGAATTTGATCAACTCTATGGTAGTAATATCGAATTAGACTGGTATCTGGATCAGGCGAATCAATCTTTGGGTATCTGGGCCGGGTCACGAAATAACGATGTAGGTCATTCTGCTGGACCAAGTGGTTTAGATACCAATGGAATCCGATATAATTATAATCCATCAGAAGATTTACAATATCTAAATAGAATTCGTCATGCAGGAATTCTACTTGATTCTCAACGAGTTCAAACTGGCACGGTTGATGAGTGGATGCAATCGGTTATTGCAGGCATCGAGTTTAATTTAAATATTAATCCGACCAGTAGTTGGTCGTTGGGTTATCAGGCAATTAGTAATAATGGAATTGATGGGGTAAATGATTTATCAACGGTATCATCCCGCGCCATCGTAAAATCAACTGCGCAAGTACTCAGCCTACGCTATACCCGACGACCCCAATTACTAACACGTTGGCAATTGGCTATCGCTGTTGCCAGTAAAGAATATAGTGATGTTGCTAATGCCAAGAATACCAGTATTTTAGCGAATTTTACTTATCGCTTAGGTCAGGGTGTTAATATTATTACGCAATTTAAACAAACGGATTATAGTAATGACATTAACAATGGTAATGATGAATCCTTGTTTCAAATCGGAATGTCGTTTCAATTTGATTCCGTATTTAATAACAGCATCGGTAAACGAAATTCGATTCTGAATTTAGAACACGGTTATATACAATAGGATTGAGGTTTGCTTAAATGAAAAATTATTTTACTTGTTTCATCTTTTCCTTTGCGGTTTTAATTTTTTTAATTCCCTATACATCGGTAACTCATGCAGCACAAACCGGTTCTCACTCTATGAAGAAAAAGCCGTCAAAATACAAGCGTAGAGTAAAGAAAAGAAAAGCAGATAAGCTGGTTATTTTGAACGTCATGCCTAAAAGTGGTGAAGCAAGAGAAGCTGGGTTTGATGGCAATTATGCTATGGAAACCACAACAATACTGGATTCTGATTTCACCTTATGTGCCAAAGCATCACGCGGTTTAATCATGCTTGATAATGCCATGCTAAAAAAATGTGGTGGACGTGCTTCAGGCTGGTCTAAAGGCCCAGGTAAAGCAAAAAAAATGGATCACAGTAAACACAAAATGTAATGTGGTCTGAATGTAAGCTTGTTCTTGCTACTGAGATAGCATGTGTATGCTTTCATCATTAAATGCCTAACAATATTATTGTCTCGATTTAACCCACTTTAATTTTTCCCGCCTTTATAGTTAGTGCAGATT
>CAYOHQ010000319.1:0-3966 GCA_964403805.1 uncultured Thioalkalispiraceae bacterium
ATGAGATAGAAGAAATTTTAAAATGATGGTTAGGTGATGTGTATTTATTTGAGGATATTATTTGGAGTCAAAAAGCATACAAGTAGGATTTACTGGATCTTGATTCATAAAATAACAAAGAATAAAAAACCTGAAATAAATTTCAGATTTTTTATTCAATCATATTAGTTTAATTAAAAGTGAACGCCACTGAATTTGATAATCCAGATACAGCACCGGTAGTAGGATCTAAACTTTTAATTGCTACAAATACTTTTGTATCGTTATTTAAAGGAATATTCAATTGATTTAGACCGACGATATCTTTCCATGCCACACCTAAATTAACCGGATTAGGTCCATTTCCTGGTGGCGGGGTATTTGCTAACGCTGCTTTATTAATCTCTCTTTGGACAGGATTAACAAAAGTAGAATCCAATGAAGCGACTATAATATAATTTTTTATTGGCGTATTTCCAAATATTGCAATTGATGGTGGCTTATTAGCTTTTACCGATAAAACTTCAGGTGTTTTCAATGCAACACTGGATGCGGCCCCCCCTTTCAATAACCTGTCTAAAGCATAACCACTATTAGGATTAAAATAAAATGGTTTGGTAGAGTCGGTGCTCTGAAATTTCTTAACGGGTGCTTCGCTAGGATCACTTGGATCATTTTTTAATGCTGTTAGTGTATTGATTGTCCCAGTCGCAGCAGCAGTTTGATTTGTAATCACCTCTACAATAAGAACTTCGGTTTCAACTATTTTATCCGCCATCTCAAGTATTCTATCAGCCATAGCACCAATGTCTTTCGATAGACTGCTTGTTAAATTAGCCATAGTAGTCACGGTTGTGTTCATTTCAGTTACTGTTGAACCTTGATCATTGAGTTGAGCTTCAATTCTAGTCAGTCTAGTTTCAATACCGGAATGATCACTTGCTGCAACAGCAGTTTCAGAACAACTCGTTAGCAACGAGTTTGAGACACTGAGAGCAGCTATTGTTAAGAATATTAATGAGACACGCTTGAGTGGGGTAATGGCTTTATGTTCCTTCATAATGAGTTTCCTAAAATAAATAATAATATCGTTGGATACTAATGTTTAATATCATTTTACGTGTGAACCAGTTCTCACTTTTAAGATCAAAAACCACATAAATATTAATATGTTAAATTGACTGAGTGTTATGTTAAATAAATCCTACTTTTAAACATAACACAATGATTTTCAATTGAACATAATCTGTAATAAGGTGCGAAATACACTATAAGTTTATTTTTAGAACGATAATAAATTGCAAAATACACCTTAAATTATCAGTGGTATATTAACTATTTAACATAATTTTATAGATATTGAATTTATTTTATCAGTTTAACTATTGTATAATCATCGCTCGTTCAATATGCGTTGGATTTACGTTCCAATTAGCACACAGGTAAAAATCATGGCTCAATATGTTGTTGCGGCGTTATATCATTTCGTACGCCTCGAAAAATTCTCTGACTTACGTCAACCCTTACTCAATGTTATGACGCAGAATGGTGTAAAAGGCACCTTGTTACTCGCCAATGAAGGCATTAATGGCACAGTAGCCGGAACTCAAAAGGGTATTGATAATTTACTGCTATGGATTCGTCAGGATGCGCGACTTGCTGATGTAAAAGTCAAATTGTCATACGATGATGAACTGCCATTTTATCGCTCCAAGGTGAAACTGAAAAAAGAAATCGTTACCATGGGTGTTGAAGGTATTGATCCTAACAAAGTTGTTGGTACTTATGTGCAAGCAAAAGACTGGAACGCGCTAATTTCTGATCCAGATGTATTAGTGGTGGATACCCGAAATGATTATGAAACCAGTATTGGCTCATTCGAACATGCAATTATTCCGGATATTGAAAGTTTTCGTGAGTTTCCAAAATACATTAATGAATTAACCCCTGAAGATAAAAATAAAAAAATTGCGATGTTTTGCACTGGTGGTATTCGTTGCGAAAAATCAACAGCCTACTTAAAAGAACAGGGTTTTGAAAATGTCTATCATCTTCAAGGTGGAATATTGAAGTATTTAGAAGAAGTGTCTGAACAAGAGACTTTATGGAAGGGTGAGTGTTTTGTTTTTGATAACCGGGTTAGTGTAGATCATAATTTAGAAAAAGGCAGTTACGATCAATGTTATGCTTGTCGATTACCAATTACAGAAGATGATAAACAGAGTGAACATTATATTCAAGGTGTTAGCTGTCCAAAATGTTTTGATAAGAAAACCGATGAAGACCGATTGCGTTTTGAGCAACGTGAAAAACAGGTTCAACTTGCTAAAAAGCGCGGAAAGAGCCACATAGGAATTTAAAAGAACTTAATAAGCCGCTATAGTTTTTAATGTGATAATTTCACTTCGAGCAGGTTTGTTTGATGCACTTGGATAAAAAATAACACGCTTAACCAAACCATCACCCGGACAATACCACTCAGTACTAACGGTGCTATTACTTCTTGTGCCTATTATAATGCAGTTATGATAGGTTTTTTCAGCCTGATTAACCATTAGGGTAATATCAATTTCAGTATCGAGCAGGGTAGAAACTTTATTGAAGACCAGAGTATTACTCGTGCCATTTGATTCGTAATTTATTATTCCACCGCTACCAAAGGATTTTCCTTTTTCCATTGTTGAGGTTAATAAAACGACTGGCTTTATGTAGGTTGCAATATCATTAACTGGATATTCATTATAAACTTTATTTTGGTTTGAAATATACAATAGTTCAGAAGCAGTTTTTCGTTTTATAACATCGCGCTCAAAACAAACTTTACCCGATATATCATGTCGTTTAATGGATTCAATAATATCAACTGCATCATTATTATAATTTGGTGTTCGCAAAAATGTATAGGTGTCAGTTAGGGCATCACAGTCAGAGTCTCCTCGTCGATTTTGCACTAACTTAATTGCAAATACTTTTTTTGACGATGATGTAACGTAATCACTAAAATGATTATCGGATTTTGAAAAAATGGAACTCTCTATAATTGAAAGCCGAATATCATTACTCTTTGCCTCATTACTGAGTTCTTTGAGTGTTTTATTATTTTCTGAGACATTCGTCGTTAATCGGGTAACCGTTTTACCATCACCCGTACCGCTGCCACCACTTGCACCTTTTAATTCTGAATTAATCATTATTAACCGAATTTCGTTGATGCTGGTAATAGTAGATAAAATATCAGCTCGGATAGTTTTATAATTTTCCGTTTTTGCTGGTTGTTCAGCGGCAACGACTACTATGTTTAAAGCACGCAGAGAAATCAGTGTTGCTGCTATCTGTACTATTAATTTCACCTGTTAATTCCTCATCGACTACTCAGCAGTGATTGTTGGAGACAATCAAAAAATACTAAACTTGTTTTGGTATTACTATTTATTCGGCTTTAAAGAATAACAATAATTGAAAGCGAAAGACGAGGGCGGTCTTTGATTTAATTATGTCGATATTATCGTTAAATATTAATTAACTCTTTTACTATAGTTATTATTAACAAAAAAGCGATCATAATCAATAAGTTATGAAGGAAAATTCAAGTATATTTGAATTAATTCTAATAGCTAGATTTTTACACAAATATCGTATTAGTAATTAAGCTAAAAAAAACCCCGGATAATTTTCACTATCCAGGGGTTTTTTATGCTCATGTCTAGTGTGACTTATGAGCCAATCTTGATTAATTCAATATCAAAAATTAATGTTGATCCAGGGCCAATTTTTGCACCTGCACCACGATCACCATAAGCAAGATCAGCTGGTATAAATAATTTCCATTTATCACCGGGCTTCATTAGTTGAAGTGCTTCTGTCCAACCTTTGATAACGCCATTAACCGGAAATGATGTTGGTTTTTTTCGCGCATATGAACTATCAAACTCGGTACCATCGATTAATGTGCCACGGTAGTGTGTAGTGACTGTTTCAGTTGCAGTT
>CAYOHQ010000320.1:0-3924 GCA_964403805.1 uncultured Thioalkalispiraceae bacterium
AATAAGGTTAATTTATGGTATTGCGCGAGCTTTTAATGGGGTTGTAACAGAGCGAACCCATTTAATGACTTTTCCTTTTGAAAAATGAATCTCTGATTTACCGTAATACCAAATATCACCATCAATTCTATCTGGTGCACCTTGAGTTAAAATAACCTTGCCAATAGTTGAGCCATACGTAAAAAAAATTTCGCGTTGAATAACTGGTTCCAGTTCTTTATCTATTGTTTTATTAATTGATTTTGTGGTTTCTGGTTCTGGATATTCAGTATCTTGTTTTGTGTAAGAAAAATCTGTAGGTATATCGATTGAAATTAGCAACTGATAGCCCACTATAACTGTTATAAATATAATTGCTATCGTAGTAATATTTGCTTTTAATACTTTATAACTGGAAAAATCAGTTTTTTTGTATTTTATATTATTTTTTGATGGTTGCCTTTTTTTATGCGAGTTCTGTGTAGTTGAAGTAGCAGTATCCCAATCATGACTCTTAGTAGAGTTTTCAACTATATTTGGTGGTTCTTTGTATAATTTTACTCTGGGTAAGTCTCCATGTTCCCGATAGTGTTTCGCTAATTTATTATAGGCAACATTAATTTCTACTAGCTTATCTGTTGCGATGAGTTTTTCTTCGGCATTAATAAATCGATCCGGATGCCACTTTTGTATTAAGGAGCGATAAGACTTTTTAAGTTGTTTCCAACTGCATTTATTATTAGCATTTAAGATTTCATAGCATTTTTGGTAATCGAGTGATTGCATAATCAAGAGTTATTTAAAGTTGTAATTTTAAATTTAGATCTCACACTAAAAATATGGAAGAAATAATTAACTATTCTGATAGACATTTCGTTTCGAAAAACTATCTTTATTATAAGTTAAGAATATATCTCACAAAAAATACAATTTAGTGTAGTAATTTTGTGCATATTTACATAAAATAGCGGTTTTTGCTGGAGTGAATAGGTAGTGAATACAAGTATATATACAGTTTTTGTCTTGATTGCTTTTGCAATTCTAAACGGTTGTGCGTCAGAAAACAACATTCAGACAGATTCTAACTTGGTTAAAAGCCAAAAAATAACTGAAACTGCTGTTCAGTACTTTGTTGGAGTAGATGATTCAGTTAGAATTAATGTGTGGAAGAATCCTGAATTATCAGTAACAGTTCCTGTTAGACCAGATGGTAAGATTACAATGCCATTAATTGGTGATGTCCGTGCTTCAGGGTTAAAACCAGAAACAGTTGCTCGCGATATACGTAAGAAATTAAGTAAATATATTCGGGATCCGAATGTAACACTCACGGTTGTTGGACTTAAAAGCCATGAGTATTTAACAAGATTACGAGTGACTGGTGCTGTGAATAGTGCACTTTCAATAATATATCGTCCGGGAATAACTGTATTAGATGCTGTACTAGAAGCTGGTAGTGTGAATGACTTTGCATCCCCTAATAACACTAAGCTTTATCGAAAAATAAATGGAAAGGCACAAGTTATAAATATATATTTAGGGGATATACTTTATAATGGAAAGCTTGAAACAAATATAAATTTACGTCCCGGTGATATTATTACAGTTCCAGAACGTTTTTTTTAATTTTATAGTTCCTGATTTTACTTTATCCCCCCTAATATTGTAATAATTATGAGTGTTTTTGTTGCTGAAAATAGATAAATTTTTCAGTGAAATGTTTAATTTATAAAATTCTAAATAATCTATTGAAATCAGCTATTTACTTGCTTTGAGTCATTAATGAATTTTTATAAATTGAATAAAACTGAAATTATTTACTAATTAAATTTAACTTGTTGATTTTATTCGAACTTTTAATGTTAAGTTACTGATTTTTAAGTCGATATAGTATTAATAATGCAGATTTAAACTTTTATGTGTAAGAAAATTATTTTTAATTATTGAGTATCTTTATTTATGCAAATACCTTATGAAGACTTGTTTAAAGCATTAGTTGCTGAGTGCTACGCAAAAAGAAATATGATTTTTGCGCTTTTTGTGATTATAAGTCTTACGACACTCTATTTTGGTGCAAGTTGGCCAAAAATATATACAACGTTCACTATTATTCATGTAGATGAAACCAATATATTAAAGTCATTAATGCGTGGAACGGCTGAAACAACGCAAACAATTGATCATGAAGCAAATGCTACTGAAATCATATTTGGAGAAGTCATTATGAATGGCATCCTAAAGGATGCAGGCTGGTTGGAATCTGAACCAAGCAAAATTAAACAAGAAAGAATTAAACAAGGAATTAAAAACCGAATTGAAATTAAAAGTATTGCTAAGGGGTTACTTCGAATTGAATATCGTGACGTTGAACCTGAACGGGCTTATATTACAGTGAAACGTTTAACCGAGTTATTTATTTTGGAAGGTGAAAGAGCGAAAAGTAGAGAAAGTAATACGGCATTTAAATTTATTGATAAACAAGTAACTGAGTACTTAAACAAATTAACCAAAGTAGAATCAGATTTGCGCGATTTTCGTTCGAAAAATCCTGATGCACGAGCAGGTTTGCAAACTGAAGTTTCTCAAAGAATTACTAGACTTCAAAGAAACCTGGAGCAAGCAAAACTCGATTTGCGTGAAGCTCAGATCAGAAAGAAATCTTTGAATAAACAATTATCTGGTGAAGCTGTAATTACAATAAGTTCATCTAGAGAAGGACAGTTTCAAACTAAAATTGCTACATTGCAAGAAAAATTGGAATTGCTAAGGTTGGATTATAATGATACATACCCCGATATTCTTAGGATTAAAGATCAATTACATGCATTAAAACAATCCTTAAACACAGAGGTAGAAAAGCGAGCCGAAGCACAGAAAAACGCTAAAAGTGAAGGGAAATCATATATCGATCAAGGGATTTTATTGAGTCCGCTATATCAAGAATTAAGGAGTAATGCTGCCACGACTGAAACAGCTGTTGCAACTTTGAAAGCTCGTATTAAAGATATGAATAATATGCTCAATACAGAGTTTGCACGTTCTAAGCGTATCAATGATGGTGAAGCTGAGTTATCAATGTTAACACGAGATTATGAAGTCAATAAGGGAATATACCAGGATTTATTGAAACGACGAGAAAATGCTCGAGTATCACAAAGTTTGGATATGGAAAATACTAGTCTTAGTTATGAGATACAAGAGCCTGCTAAACTACCTTTAATACCAACAGGTTTAAGGTTTTTACACTTTATGATTGCAGGAATATTGCTTGGTATAATAATACCCGTTGGATTTATCTTTATGCTCTTACAATTTGATCCTAGAGTAAGATTTTCTCAAATTATTTCGAAAGAACTGGAGTTACCAGTATTGACTGAAATTCAATACATTAATAGTTATAGTGAACTACGTAGTAATAAGGTAAATATATTCTTTATAGTTCTTGGAGTTACTGCTGTTATTTCAGTTTATGGATATGTAGGATGGTTTAAGCTAGTAGGCAATATATCATGAGTAAAATAGAAGACGCTTTAAATAAAATTAAATTATCAAGAAATAATAATTTAACCACATTAAAATCGAGAAATAGTAGTGATGATTCTGAGTCTCGAACTAAAAATATGGTAGTTTCTAATGATAAGTCAAGTTTGATGCAAAGTCATACATCGTCTGTTAAAGAAATTTCTCTTATGAAATCCAAAGAGTTACTTGAAAACAAAGAACTTTCTGAATTGAAAATAATATATCCAGATATGTCTGAACATAAAGTGACAGATTCTTTTCGTGATCTTAGGACAAAATTAATTCAAAAAAGCAGTGGGCGAAATGTTAGTGTGATGCTAACATCATGCGTTCCTGGCTACTACAGTAGTATGACGGCTTTAAATTTAGCAGCTGCATTTTCCTTCGATCAAAGTAAAACCTCTTTATTGATTGATTGTAACT
>CAYOHQ010000321.1:0-3887 GCA_964403805.1 uncultured Thioalkalispiraceae bacterium
TATATTAAATATTTATTTAATGATCATTAATTTTTTATGACAAATTTTAACCAATAAAAAACCGGTCATAAGACCGGTTGAATTAATTAAAAATATTCATAATTATTTTATTTTATAAAAAACTTTAAATTATAGAATCACTTAAAATTAATGACTTCAAAACATTAATGACTTCAAGTTTTAACTAAAACTTGTACTCAAGGCCAATGGAAATTGCGCTTGGACTACCACCCTTAATGGTTTTAACTTCATCACCATGACCACCATCTACTGCTTGAAATTTTGCACCGGTGTCATTATCCGTTGCGCCATAAGCTAAATAGACTTTTGCCTTTTTATCTAATTTATGAAAAACACCTAAACCAATTTTAGTTGCACCAGTATCGGTAGTATTGTCTGCACTATCAACAACTAAATACTGGGCACGAATATCTGTTGTCTTACTAATATTGTAGCTAGCGTTAATACCCGTAGCATCACGCTTCCATTCATCGACAGTATCGGAATTAATTGATTCATATATTAAACCCAGTTTAAATACCTTAGCTATTTTATAACTTGCTGCCAGGCGTAAAGCATCACCATTATCCATTTTACTATGCTTATCCCACATTTCTTGTGACGCTGCTAACCATAAAGGACCTGCCTTATAAAATAAACCCAAACTAGTAACGCTTTTATCATTATTATCCTGACTACCGGATACCTTTTTTTCTGGATCAACAGCGTGCATAAGCTGAAATTTTAAACTATCAGTTTTAAATTCGTACATAATGGCATTCTTGGCACGTTCATTAAGTTGATTACCACTTTTATATCCTGCCCCAAGAATTGCTCGACGCTCACCTACAGTATCACCGAAAATCCCCCATTTGGAAGCAACAGTTTTAAAAGGAGTATCATGATGACCAGCAATTAATTTACCAAAACCACCTTTGATACCGGCAAAGGTGTTTCGAGTTGCTAATTCAGTTCCAGTTTCATCAATACGAACTTCTTGTTCATATTGATAAATAAACTTAAGTGCTCCTGCCGGTAATTCTCCTTTAAAACCAAGCCGGGATGAGTTACTGGAAACACTTAAACCATCATTGGTTATAGCGGGATTATCTGTATCAGCACTATCGATTGATATGTGTGCTTTACCGTAAATTTCTAATTTTTTACCAACAACTTCGGCTGCATTTGATTGTTGCAATACTGTAAAACCTAACATACAACACGCTGTCATAATTTTATAATTCATATTAACCTCAAATTTATTTAAAATGTAATAGTTCTGGATAGAATAATTCAAGGCGCAATTATCACGTTGCTGTGTGACAAAAATATTTCAGTGGTATGAAATTTTTATGACAGTGCCTTTAAAGCACCATTAGGAAAATATAAAGGTAAAAAACACTCAGATTAAAGTTAAATTTATTTTTTAATCATCTATTGATTGTTCCAGACTAGTATGACGAACGTCTTTACCGAGTACCAGATAAATAACATACTCACATATATTACAAGCACGATCACCAATGCGTTCCAAAGCTCTTGCTGACCACATGACATCTAAAATATGGGGTATCGAACGCGGATCTTCCATCATGAACGTCATTAACTCACGAAGAATACCCTCATATTCACGATCAGCCTTACTATCGTCTTTAGCAACTTTAACGGCTGCTTCAGTATCCATTCGTGCAAAAGCATCAAGTGCACCATGTAACATATCAAGAACTTGCTCACCTAAGTGAACAATACCACTCAATAATTTTTCGTTTCCCTTATGCTCGGAAAAATGAATGGCCATTCTGGCAACTCGTTCGGCTTCATCACCGATTCGTTCTAAATCTGTAATGGTTTTAATCACAGCAATAACTAACCGTAAATCACTCGCAGCAGGTTGCCTGCGTGCCAAAATTTGTGTGCACTCCTCATCAATCGCGACTTCAAGTGCATTGACTTTATAATCATTTGTTACAACCGATTCTGCTAGTGTTACATTCATTTCAGAAAGCGATATAATTGCATTTTTAAGCTGCTGTTCTACTATCCCCCCCATGCTTAACACTCGTGCGCGAATATCTTCAAGTTCTTCATTGAATCGCTTTGATATATGCTGGTTAATATTAAGATTGTCCATGATATTATCTCTCTTTAAGTTCTAGCCATAACGACCAGTAATATAATCTTCAGTTTGTTTTTTTGCCGGGTTGGTAAATAGTGCATTGGTATCTGAAAATTCGACCATTTCCCCCATGTACATAAAAGCAGTATAGTCCGAAACGCGAGCAGCTTGTTGCATATTATGCGTTACAATGACAATTGTATAATTTTCTTTTAATGTATTGATTAACTCTTCAATCTTTAATGTTGATATCGGATCCAGAGCCGATGCAGGTTCATCTAATAACAATACTTTGGGTTCAACAGCAATTGCTCGTGCAATTACTAATCTTTGCTGTTGTCCACCAGATATTCCTAATGCATTTTCATCTAATCTATCTTTTACTTCATCCCATAATGCGGCACCACGTAATGCTTTTTCAACGACTTCAGCTAATTGACGTTTATCATTATTACCTTGAATTCTCAGGCCATAAGCAACATTTTCAAAAATAGTTTTTGGAAAAGGGTTTGGTTTTTGAAATACCATACCAACACGGCGTCGTAATGAGGCAACATTAATTTTTTTATTATGTATATCTTCATCATCGAGTAATATCTGTCCTTTTATCGACACATTATCGACTAAATCGTTCATTCGATTAAAACAACGTAATAAGGTCGACTTACCGCAACCACTAGGTCCAATAAATGCCGTGACTCTATGTCGTGGAATGCTGATGTTAATATTATTTAAGGCTTGTTTATCACCATAATGAAGCGATAGATTTTTGGTTTCAAATGTAATTCTTTCATTATCGATAGACATTCGATTACTTTCTCTACCAAGGCTATTCATATCAATTGCATGAGTACGTGTTGATTCGGTCATTATTTATACTTCCAGAGATTTAAATTTTTCACGTAAATTGTTGCGTATTCGAATTGCAAACAGGTTTAACACGACGATAACAACAACCAATAATAAAGCGGTAGCATAAACCAACGGCCTGGCCGCTTCGACATTGGGACTTTGAAAACCAACATCATAAATGTGAAATCCTAAATGCATAAATTTTCGTTCTAAATGTAAAAACGGAAAATTGCCATCTAATGGTAATGATGGAGCAAGTTTAACAACACCAACCAGCATTAAAGGTGCCACTTCACCAGCAGCGCGTGCTACAGCAAGAATAAGCCCCGTCATAATCGCTGGACTTGACATCGGGATTACGGTTCGCCATAAGGTTTCAAATTTTGTTGCACCCAGTGCCAGACTACCTTCCCGTATGGCTCGCGGTATGCGCGATAAACCTTCTTCTGTTGATACAATCACAACGGGTAACGTCATTATAGCTAATGTGAGTGAAGCCCACAGTAAGCCAGGTGTGCCAAACGTAGGAGACGGTAATGCTTCCGGAAAAAATAATTGATCAATATTTCCACCAAGAAAATAAACAAAAAATCCCAAACCGAAAATACCGTAAACGATGGATGGAACACCTGCAAGATTATTCACCGCAATTCGAATAGTCCTGATGATCGGTCCCTGTTTGGCATATTCCCGAAGATATACTGCTGCAATCACTCCAAACGGAGTTACCAGAATGGCCATAATAATAACCATCATGATAGTACCGAAGATTGCAGGAAAAACACCACCTTCAGTATTGGCTTCGCGAGGATCATCAAATATAAAATTATAAATATTGACAAAATAACGGCCAACTTTATGAATTAATGACATTGAATTGGGTAAAGAAATATCGATCACTTTGGATAATGGCACTTCA
>CAYOHQ010000322.1:0-3878 GCA_964403805.1 uncultured Thioalkalispiraceae bacterium
ACGCAGTACACTGCAAACGAAATATCTGAATGTGACAGGTATTCAGACATGAGCACTTCCAAACTAATCAGCATTCATGGACTCATTCGTAGCCATGATCTTGAATTAGGGAGAGATGCTGATACTGGTGGCCAAACGTTGTATGTCACTGAATTAGCTCGAGCCTTAGCCGCTCACCCTAATGTTGAATGTGTCGATCTTCTAACTCGACGAATTTTTGATCCAAAAGTAGATTCTGAATACCAAAAACCGATTGACTATTTATCTCCTCATGCACGTCTTGTGAGATTGGATTGTGGTCCAAGGCGTTATTTGCGCAAGGAAGTGCTCTGGCCATACCTCGATGCATTTATTGACAAATCACTACAACATATTCGATCAGTTGGTAGAGTACCTGACATCATTCACAGCCATTATGCTGATGCTGGATTGGCAGGTTCACAGTTAGCAGGATTACTTGGCATTCCCTTTGTCTATACCGGACATTCTCTAGGTCATGATAAATTAAACCAATTATTAAACAATGGAATAAAACCGGAAACAATAGAATCGCGTTATAACATTTCCCAACGTATAGAAGCCGAAGAGGTGGCCATTGGGTCTGCTGCAATGGTGGTTGCTAGCACTCATCAGGAAGTGAATCAGCAGTACGCCTGTTATGACAACTATCAAACTAAAAGAATGTCGGTTATCCCTCCAGGTGTTGATTTATCACGTTTCCATCCACCGGTGCGGGGCGACCGCTATGAACGAATTTTGACACTGTTAAAACCGTTTTTAAATTCACCAAAAAAACCAATGATAGTTGCAGTATCACGTGCGGATGAACGAAAAAATATTTCAAGCTTGATTCGCGCCTATGGTGAGTCATCCGAACTGCAATCCATTGCGAATCTAATTATTATTGCAGGTAATCGAGAAGATATTTCTGCTTTGGACAAGGGCGCAAGAGATGTTCTTACCGATATATTAATGTTAATTGATCGGTATAATCTGTATGGCAAAGTAGCCTATCCAAAACAACATCAACAAGAAGACATTCCTGCTCTATTTCAACTTGCAGCACATAATAAAGGTGTCTTTATAAACCCGGCATTAACTGAACCATTTGGTTTAACCTTGATAGAAGCAGCAGCAAGTGGTTTACCAATTGTTGCAACACATGATGGCGGGCCAAAAGAAATTATTACGCTGTGCCGTAATGGCGAGGTAATAGATCCTAATAATATTGAAATAATGACTGAAAAATTAAAACAGATTTTACTTGATCCTAAATGCTGGAGAAGGTGGTCTAACAATGGTATTAAAAATGTCCCTGGACATTTTTCCTGGAAAGGTCATGTTGAGCATTATGTATCTGAAATACATAAACGACTCGATAAACAATATCGAAAGCGTATCTCAAGTCCTGTAAAGAGTCGATTACCTATGATAGACAGATTGGCTTTTTCTTCAATCGATAATTCACTGGTTGGCGATAAAGAAGCACTTATCAATTTAATGCATCGATTAAAGCATAATACTAATCACAATATTGGTTTTGGTATTGCTACTGGTCGTAGTCTTGATAGCGCACTTAAATTTTTAAAACAGGAAAATATTCCGATCCCGGATGTTTTAATTACTTCTGTGGGTACCGAAATTTATTATTACCACATCGGTAAAAAAATAATCGAAGACAAAAGTTGGAAGAAATTAATAAATTATCGATGGCAGCCACGCGATATCAAGCTTTTAATGGAAGGTGTTAAAAATATTAAGCTTGCCCCAGCTAAAGAACAACGTGAGCATAAAATTAGTTATCGAATAGTAAACTATGATAAAAGCTTATTAAGTAAATTAAAAAAATCGCTTCGTCAACATGACTTGCATGCAAAAATTATTCTCACACAAGATCGGTATCTCGATATATTACCAATCCGGGCATCTAAAGGATTAGCCATTCGCTATATTGCTATTAAATGGGGCTTACCATTAGAGCGTATATTTGTGGCAGGTGATGCCGGAAATGATGAGGAAATGTTACAAGGTGATACTCTTGCCGTGGTTGTTTCAAACCACAGTAGTGAGTTATTACGATTAAAAAATAAACCTAGAGTGTTTTTTGCCGAGCATGCTTATGCTAATGGTGTTTTAGAAGGGCTGGATTATTATGAATTTTTAGGTGATATAAATAATCATGAAAATGATAATATTAGTATAGCATCGGTGGTAGGGTGGTGATGGATAATAAAATTATTTTTTAATATTGTTTTCTATAATAGTTTTTAATGTTAAATGAAAATGCGATAAGCCTTCTAAAATCCCGGCGACATAATTACCATTTAAATGAAAATAATCTCCTTTGGCTTTATAAATATTTAAGGCGACACCGGATTTCTCGACTTCGTTGATGCTGTCAATAATATTCTGATGCGCATTTTTAACCAGTATCGAAGGCATTCCACTAGTGAAGACATCAAGATCATTACCACTATCACCACAAAAGACGGTGTTGTCATAGCTATCACCATTTTTTTCCATCAGGTAATTAATCGCATGTAACTTGGACACAGAGCGGGGTAATATATCAATTAAAAATAAACTGTCTCTTTCATCGTAACTGGATATTATATTTACGTTAACATTAATTATTTTTAATCGTTTGTTAATTTCTTTTATTTGGATTTCAGGTTTATTTTTTGAGTAATAACTTAATTTAAATATACTTTGATTATCTTTTTCTTGTAAATATAAATCATTAATATCATCGAGAAGCTCTTGAATTAAATTGATATCCATGCCGTTCCAATCAGATTCAATCTCATTTTTCCAGTGATTATCAATAGTATATTTATTATTATCACGATAATAAGCTGAAGCACCGACATCACAAATCAGGAAATCAGCGATTGGTAGATCATATTCAATAATTGCTTGATTTGTTAAATTTAGATTTCTACCGGTAACATAGCAAAGCTGGATAGTATCTAAATTACATATGTTTTTGAAAATATCTAGAGCACCTTCAGAGAGTGTCTGCTCACCATTTGGAATAAGTGTGCGATCCAGATCAGTACAAATAAATATGCTGTTAGTCATGTAAATGTGCTATATAGATTACCATAATGAATGAAATAGTATTAGAAAATTCTGAACAAGTGATCAATCGTGTTGCTGATTCTATTATAGCACTTGCTAATCAATGTATCGCGAATAATGGCAAATTTACTCTGGCATTGTCCGGTGGTAATACGCCTAAGTTGCTGTATAAGCAATTGATAAATGGAAATTACCTGAATAAATTGGATCTTTCAAAAATATTTATTTATTTTAGTGATGAGCGTTACGTGTCACCAGATGATGATCGTAGTAATTATGGTTTAGCTGATAAATATTTATTAACTAAGCTCGATATACCTGAAAAAAATATCTTTCCAGTTAATACTTCTTTTCAAGATGTGAAAGAGTCAGCAAAAATATATCAGGCTACAATCCAAAGTAATATTGCCTGTAATAATAGTAAAATTCCGGAGTTTGATTTAATTATTTTGGGAATGGGAACAGATGGTCATACAGCGTCATTATTTCCGAAATCCGAGCTTCTTTCTACAAGCCTTCTGGTCGGTTCCTGTTTTCATCAGGAAACAAAGACTCATCGAATTACATTTACTTTGCCATTAATCAATGCTGCAAATAATATTTTTATAATTGCACTTGGTATAGAAAAATTTATAATACTTAAAGATATTAAAAATTTGGAAAACAACAATCAAGTAAAATACCCAATTCAAAATGTTCGACCCAATGGCGAATTAACATGGTTTATTGATGAAGCCGCTAAAATTGGTGTTTAACAATCGGGGCGGTTTAATAATAATTTCTAATTATTATTCGTC
>CAYOHQ010000323.1:0-3860 GCA_964403805.1 uncultured Thioalkalispiraceae bacterium
TCACACTTTAACGTTTACTTATTTAATGATTCGGAGTCGGGAATAGAATATGAATACTATTTTTAAGGTATTTTTGTCGTTGGTCATGAGTTTATCACTGGGCTTTGTTTCGTTGAATGCTAGCAGTAAAGTGCCTGTTAAAAATCAGTTATTGAATCATGCCTCGCCTTATTTAGCCATGCATGGCACTGATCCTGTCAATTGGCAGGAGTGGAACGAGGCGACCGTTGCTCGTGCAAAAAAAGAGAATAAAATTTTGTTTGTCTCCAGTGGTTATTTTTCTTGTCATTGGTGTCATGTGATGCAACGTGAAAGTTATAAAAACCCGGAAATTGCCAAAATTATTAATCAGTATTTTATCGCTGTAAAAGTGGATCGGGAATTAAACCCGGCACTCGATGCCAGACTGATAGATTTTGCAGAACGTACTACCGGTAGCGCCGGTTGGCCATTAAATGTGTTTGTCACTCCAGAAGGATATCCATTGGTAGCGATGACGTATGTTCCTGCAAAACAGTTTAAAGATATACTGGGTAATATTAGTTCACGCTGGCAAAAAGAATCGATTGAATTAAAACAATATGCGTCTGGAGTTGCCGCTGAGTTACAACCAGTTTTGCTTAAGGCTAATCCGAAATTGCAAAAAGGCTCTGCTGAAAAATACGTGCAAACATTTTTATATAAAACATTTGATTATGCTGATGAGTTGCAGGGAGGGTTTGGTCAGAGTTTAAAATTTCCGTCTGCACCGCAATTATCCTTGTTACTGGCTATCCAAAAGCACCAGCCAAATCCCCGACTTGAAAATTTTTTACGGCTAACGTTGAATCAAATGCGCAGCCAGGGATTGTGGGATCACATCGGTGGTGGTTTTTACCGTTATGTAACTGATCCTGCCTGGCAAGTGCCGCATTTTGAAAAAATGCTGTATAACAATGCCCTGCTGGCCTCGATTTATTTTGATGCCGCTACTATATTGAAGGATAAAAAATACCAGCAAACAGCAATTGATACACTGGAATTCATGATGCGTGATTTTTCGACGAGCAGTGGCGCACTCGCTGCAAGCTTATCGGCAGTTGATAAAAACGGAGTAGAAGGCGGTTGTTATGTTTGGACAAACGATGAAATAAAAAAACAACTATCGGATGACGAGTTTAAAGTTGCTGTAGCCTTATGGGGTTTAAATTCGGCTCCGGCTTTGGAGCATGGCCACCATCTAACACAAAAAATGACCGTGGATGAGATTGCAAAACAGCTTAAAATGAAAAAAAATAAAATTGTCAGTAGTAAACTATCATTAAGAAAAAAATTATTTACAGCAAGAAAAACCAGAATTTGCCCTAAAGACGATAAGCAACTGGCTGCCTGGAACGGTTTGGCATTATCGGCATTTGTTAAAGGCGCTATTGAAACTGGCAATGAACGTTATAAAAAACAAGCCGGTAAAATTAAAAAATACATCGAAACCAGTTTATGGAAAAAAGATCATTTATTACGTGCGATTAATGGCGGAAAATCACTTGGAACAGCAGGATTGGAGGACTATGCTTACGTTGCACAAGGATTATATGATTACGCAATTTTTACTAAACAGGCGAATGATATGGCGCTAACGAATAAAATAGTTAGCCAGGGATTCAAACGGTTTTATACCAAATTCGGCTGGATATTATCCGAAAATATGTTATTAAAATTTGGTGAAGGCGAAATTTTAATGACCGATGGACCAATGCCATCAGCCGGTTCATTATTAGCGGATGTAAGTTTGGCGATAACAAAAAAGGCTGGTAACGATAAAGATAAAAAATTAAAAGAACGCGCACTGGCTTCGCTAAACGTTGAAAACAAAACACTATTAGCTCGGCCGTTTTGGTATGCAAGCCATGTTAATGCAATTGCAAATTATCAACTCAATTGGTGATTTAACTAATTGCAACCACATTAGAAATATCGACAGCTTCAAATTGAAACTGTGCAATGGCGCCTGTGGCAAGCAGTAATTTAGTGAGTCTTAAATAAAATAACGTATCATCCGTATTGACTGCGACGACACTATTGATGTCATATAAAAAAGCCGGAACAATAATATTGTCACCCTGAATTCGGGTATTGGTACCTTGAATCATTAAACTGCGGTAGTAATCCGTTCCTGCGCCAACACCGGATATGCCTTTTACCGCAATCGGTTTCGCATCGGATGCAATTGACATTACACCAATTTCAATATTGGAACGGTCTCGCGATTTTTGCCAGCGTACGATACCAAATTGCCATTTTGCTTTTTCATGCCGCTTTGCCTTATAGGCGATTAGATCACCTACTTTAACAATCTTTCGAGTGTATTTTTCTAAATCACCACTAAGCGCCAAACCAAATTCACTATTATTAATTTCATACCAGGTGCTGGTTAAATAGATACTACGGTTATGACGTTTGTCGCTGTCTAGTGCAATTTCATAAGCATCGATATGTGCTTGTGATTTTTCATTGTCGGTTTGCGCTGAACTCTCAGTCATCATATTAAATTCATTCATAGCAGGTGTGAATTGAGCTTGCTCTGATAAAAAATAATGACAGGCATTCATGCTGTTAATTAAAGTCATCTCAATTGAGGACTTACCACGGTTTTTTTCACGAGAAATTCTTTGCCGCCAATTATCGGAAATTCGCATCAGCATGTTGCGTAAATTTCTATTAACCAGGGTTTCCAGTTCAATTGATTCGGTTAAAGAGTTTCGCAGTAATTTTTGTATATCATTTTCAAGTTTTTTCTTAACCAATGAGATATCGACAATTCGTCCATCACTTGGGATCCAGGTATTGTCTTTACTAACGTAGTGCGGCCCAAGATCATCGGTTAGATCAATAATGTATTCGCGTGTTGCTGAGAAATCGCCAAGTGGAATGATGTTACAGTAGTCAATCCATTTTGTGGTTAGCCGATAAACCACATCAGACTCATTTTGCATTAGGTTATAGGGTTCCGCTATCGCCAACAATACGATGCGTTGATACATTTTTTCGATAGTATGTGGTGGTGAAAAATGTGCCTGCGCCAGTTGGTCATCGACTGGAAAATCTTGTAGTCCGAGGGTAAGTGCATAACGGTATAACTGATGTAATTCACTCCAGGCATCTTCAGGCTCGGGTTGGTAACATCGATATACTTGTAATAACTGTAATGATAAATAGTGCATTGTAAAATACACAGCTTCACACAACATTGAGTCGTAATTGGTTCGGCTATCATCGAGAATGGCGAGCTCGCTCACTATTAATTTGTAGGCAGAAGCCAATTCATTGATTAATGCAATTATGTTTTTTTGTGTTATGGCATGTTGATTGGTGTATGGTAGTTTTGCCGTGCCAAGTGTTTGCTCCAGACCCGACATTATCTCATGTGCGCGTGGTTGAATTAACAGCATTAATTTTAAACGTTCTTTTGGGGGATAATGCGATTTATTCAAGTCGAGCACGTGATCGGCCAGCTTAACAACCGCATCATCCAGTTTATTGCACACCAGATTATCCAACCAGCGATTTAGAATACGCGGCTTAATATACGGTTTCGGTCGTTGAAATAATTCCTGATTTGGCAGGTTTAGTACTGGCAAGTACATAAGTACTCTCTAAGCTATTGATTGGTTTATATTTTAGTCTGTAGAAGTGTATCTGTCACGACTAATATTTGATTTACATCGAAATAGTTTTAGCTGTGTGTACTAATTAGTGCTATGTTTGTAGTTAATTAGTTCATTTTTAAAGTGATTTAGGCTAGTTATTGGAAGTGCTTTTAATGTCATTTTTGATTATTTCAAAGTATATAAAACCTGTATGGTTGCAGCTAATTTAACCGA
>CAYOHQ010000324.1:0-3818 GCA_964403805.1 uncultured Thioalkalispiraceae bacterium
CTTTGGCTATGATACACGTTATTTGCATTATGCTGGATTGATTTATAATCAATTTAATATAGTCTTATAGAGCTAATAACTAAAATCACAATAAATACACAGTAAAAGAGAGTTAATGATATGAGTATATTTAGAAGCACAAGATTTAATTTTAACCGAACTATCGCTTTATTGATGATTACAATTCTATTATCAGCGGGCTTTGCTTCCAGTGTGCAAGCCGCACTAGTGAATACCCAGCAATTAACAATAGCTAGTGTTAATGAGCAAGCACGTCAACATGTTTCTCTTGCATTACAACGAAACGAGGTGCAACAACAATTGGTCGAAATGGGAGTTGATCCTGTGTTAGTGATATCTCGAGTTGATAGTATGACAAATACTGAAATTAATGAATTATCCGGTTTAATTGATCAGAAACCGGCAGGTAGTGGCATTATCGGCTTATTAGGATTTGTGTTAGTGGTTTTATTAATAACCGATTTATTGAAAGTTACCAATGTCTATAATTTATAGCTATTATTTTTCTTGATTCGGTATTTTTAAAAGACGATTTGCCATGTCTTGATTTAATTTGTATTGAAGCTTTAAATCTCGTCTAATAAATAAATAAAAATCATCTTTTAATAAGATATCAAAAATAATGGCTGGTAGATTATTATCCAGTTTTATTTCGATACTAAAATTTGCATTAACTGTATCGTCAGTTAGTTTTGTTATCTCAACAACTTGGCTATTGTTCCACTCTGAAATTAATTGCACGATATCATCAACACTGCTATTTTTTGCTTCAGGATTTACAATCCAGTTTGAGTTTATCAGTTTAATTTCACTATCTTTTAATTTTAGTTTAATTATTTTATCGTTTTTATTTATTAGAGCATGATCAATATATCCCGTTGTAACAATATTTAATAAATAAAAATACCGATCGGGTAACAGGTATAACTTATCGTTTGTTAGAATATAACGGTTTAGATGCAATTGTTCATTTGTACCGAATGAAAATAATTGATTATTCAATTTTAAGCTTGCTTGTGGTGGGTTTAATTTAAATTTATTTTTGTCGTTATCAGTTATGGTGAATTGAGAAATACTTTCTGCTTTTGTGATTTGTAATATTGATTCAATATAAAATGTATTTGCCCGAATTTTATAAGGTGAAGTCATATACCATTGTTTATTAATTTTTTTTAATGTAACGGCATCCCCCGTTCGCCGGGTTATTGCTATAGTATTCACCGTTTCTTCATTTAATGAGCTTAAATGAAAAGTAGTCTTCGCAGGTTCTTTTACATCAAGTAATAAAACGGCAACTAAAATAAATACGATTAAAATTAATAAAATATTGATTTTATTTCGAGAAGTCATTATTTTTTAATACGTTTGCGCCAAATGATAAAACCGGAAATGGCTAATAGTAGCGGTAAAATCACTAACAGTAGAAACGCGATTATCCACCAGGTTTTTTGATTTAAGGTAATTTTTGTATCAATCGCTGTTTTTGATGGAATTGAAATAAAATTGTCATCATTACTTATCCAGTTAACGATATTTACACCTAGATCTCTATTTCCCTGATTGCCAATGTAAGTATTAGACAAAAAATCGCCATCACCGATAATTACAATACGCTGTTTTTTACCTGCTTTTGAATTTTTATTTTCTAGTGTTCGTGATAGTGCAATGCCAAGACTCAATGGACCGGGTATGTCCTTATCAGCAGAAAACTCAACCGAGCCCTGCAAGACACCTGTTTCAGACCAGCTTCTGGCAACAGTTTTGAATATTTCGCTACTCTTCCAATTTGTTTTACCTGAAGCACTTGATGGGGTGTGTTTTAATGCCACAGCCTGAGGGAAAACGGTTATTAATAAAAAATCTTTTGTTATTGGATGAGAGCCGTATTGAGTTACAATTGAAATTGTTGGGCTTGAGATACCATAGAGTTGTGCAGAAGGATCAACTACCGTACCTGATTCAAACCTGATTTCTAATTTTTCAGCCAGTGCTTCTAAGCCGTACATCAAACCGGGCTCATGCATCCACAGTAAATTTCCACCGTTGTTAATGTAATCGATGATAATTTTAACTTCTCCAGGCAAGTAATCAATTTGGGGGCTTGCAATTACTATGGCTGCAGCTTTAGATGGGATTATCGGTGTATTATTAAGATCAATGATAGCAGTTTTAATACCCGTTTTATTGAGATAGTCGGTAAATGCTTTAAGGTCATAGTTTGCATTACCTGATGGTCGGCGTTCACCGTGGCCGCTAACAAAAAGTAATTGTTTATCATTACTGCGGAATAGTCTCAGTAATGCGTTTGTTAGTAATTCTTCACTTAAATATTGTAAATGTTCGTTACGGTTATTGTATTCAACAATTATTTCACCATCAACTTTGATACCGAGTTTTCTGATAATGTCCGGGTTGGTATCCGGGTTGATGTATTCAATAGTAATATTATTTTTTATCCGCGTGTATTGTGTCAGCTTTTCGGTAATAATTTTTCGCGTGGGCTGCACATTACTTGAACGAACAAAAACGCGAATATTTATTGTTTCCGGCATGCGTTGTAATACTTTGATACTGGCGTCAGACAGCGTGTGTCGACTTGTTGCTGTAAAATCATATTCAACATTGTATTTGTTACTTAAGTAAGCAAGTAAGCCAATACTGGATAAAAAACCAATATAAAATATTATATTTTGAAGGCGTAAGTGCAAACGTGATTTTTTAGTAACGTCCATAAATTATTGTTGTAATCTGTCGTTATCAAGCCGCCGAATGCTCAGCACGATAAAAGTTAAAATGAGTAATAAATAATAAATAATATCACTGCTCTTGAAAAAGCCGGTAAACAAATTATCCAAATGACTTCGTAATGATATATAGCTGAATAATCCCGAAGGATTATTTTCAGTTGCGAGCAAATCAATTAGATTTAATAACAACAGGCTGGTAAAACTGATAACGGCCGATAAAATCGGATTACTGGTTAAAGTCGATATATACAAACCAATAGCGGCGAATGAAGATAAAATTAAAAATAAACCAATTATGTTACTCAGTAACAAACCAAAATCCAGTTGTCCGCCAAATAAAACAGTCAGTGGCATAATAGTAATCATTGCTATCATAATTACTAAAAATAAAATAACACCCAGATACTTCCCAAGAATAATTTCAGTCATCGACAATGGTGCAGAAAATAATAATGTTAGTGTCTTGTTTTGTCTTTCGGCACTAATTAATCTCATGGTGAGCAAGGGAATAATTATCATTAAAATAAATGCTGCAGAACCATAGAGTGATTCGACGATGATAGAAGTTATACCGGGGTCGCTGTTATTTGCTTCAAGTTGTGGTTGTATATTTAAATACAATTCAACACTTTTGAGATAAAAAAGACACAGAATAAATTGCGTAATTGCTAATATCGCCCAGGCAAGTGGCGTTAAAAATAAACTGCGTAATTCACGTGTTGCAATGGACCAAATCATTGTTGCTGTCCTTCAATGTTGGCAGATTTATCCACTTTTGATTTTGAATGTTTCTGTGGATGCTCGCTGGTGGTAATATCGATAAATACTTGCTCGAGGGATTTTTGTTCCGATTTTAATTCATAAAGTCGCCAACCTTCATTCACCGAGCGTTCGATAATGGCTTCAGCAACATCACAGTCGGCTTCATGGCGAATCAGAAAACTATGGTCGTCTATTTTACTACAATCAATAACGCCTTTAAAACTAATCATAGCAGCAACAGATGGTGGGTTTTAGCAACGCATAAGAAATAACGAAAGAACACAATAA
>CAYOHQ010000325.1:0-3807 GCA_964403805.1 uncultured Thioalkalispiraceae bacterium
CGGGTGGCGGGGCTGGCGGTGCAGGAGCAGCTGGCAGTGGCGGTTCGGGTAGTGCCAGTTTTACCCAGAGTGAGATTGGCAAGTATGAAGGCTTTAAATTTAAGCCGGAAGATTCCGCCGTGATTCAAGCCAAACAATCCGATAATGGCACAAGCAGCGAAGCTGATACCGCCGCCAGTGGAGTTAATAACACCAGCCCTGCTGATGCCCCTCAAACAGCATATTGGATACAACTCAAATACACCGATGAAAACAATCAAGCTTTGGTTGATCTACCATTCATTGTAACCGATTCCGCCGGACAACAATTTAAAGGCACACTCGATAAAGACGGCTTCGCCCACATCGATAATGTCGCGCCCGGAACTGCCAGCATCGAATTTGTCCCCGGCTACGATGACAAAGTCAAACAGGCACTCGAACAACTGCAACAAATGTTCAAAGAGGAATTACAGTCTGCCTATCAAGAAACCCAAATGTTGGATACAGAGTGGGATAAAACCGACTGGATGGATAAACCCGTTATCTTAGCCGGCAGTTTAGCCATTGGTGTAGGCGATGCGATACACGATTTTGCCTTGAGTATTGTGCATTTATTACAAGACATCCAAAAAACACTCAACAACACCGGAAACTGGTTAGGACGTTACACCTCGTATCATGAACAACTGCATCGCGCCTGGGATAAAGGCGATATTGATGGTGTTAAACGTGCCACCACCGCACTCAATGCCATGGAAGGTGAACTACGGTATAAAGTGGATAGCGGTGTAGACAGTGGAAAATTAATAGCCCAATTGGCGATTGAACCAACATTTTACAAAGCGATAGTTACTTTTAGTTATGATTATATTAATGCTCTGCACATTACCCAAGCCGTTAAGCGAACACCGACCGCCGGATTAAATATTGCATTGTTGTTTCTGGGTGGCAGCGGTGCAGCAAAACAAGGCATTAAAGGTGCGGCTAAAATATCAGCGCATCTAAAAGATGCGGCTAAGTTGTTTAAACAGAAGCGCTATAAAAAGAAAATCGTTGGTGAGAAGGTGAATCGGAAGGTGGTGGTGACGACTGCGAATCCGCATAAGGGATTACATAATCAGCAGTGGGATGATATAAAAGTTGATGAATTTAATACACTACGTAAGATTGATATGGATAATCTTTCAAAAAATGATCTTGCTGCACAAGAAAATATGATTAAATCAAAAATTTTGGATACAGATAAGCAAGAAGAAATACTATCGTCTGGATCAGCTTTTAAACAAAATAGTAAAGAACCGGGTGATAAGCTATATGGATTTGGTTCTAGTGGCTATACTCCAAAAAGTAAATCGGTTTATTGGTTGGATGAAGCTGGATATCAGGACGTAAAATCAAAGTACTACAAAAATGGACAATGGGATAGACAAGGTGTTAAAAACTATTTAGCTTTACCATGTAAAAATAAAGCCGATGCTTTAGATATGGTAGAAGTAACAGAAAAACAAGTTGCATTAGAATCTAAAATTGGGAAAGCAACTGAAAAAGTTCGTTATATACGTGGTTCGGAAACGATTTCAGTTGAAAAAACAATGTCTGGTGGTGGTTCTCAAATTATTCCAGATGTCAATAAATTAAGTGAGACAACACGGTTATGGTAGAAATTACTGAAGCAAGAAAAAACGAAATTTATCAAGATACTGTAACTTACTGCGATATAATACTTGGTATTTTAAAAGATTGGAAACCAACAAATGATGATCCTCCTGGTCGCATTATTCTTGAGTGCATGTGGTTAAAGCAAGAAATTGAAAATGATCGTTTAGCAATTCCTTTTTATGACGAAATTACAAGTATTCGTCATACCTATGTAACATCTGATATGCCTGATAGCTCTGATGAAAAAGATATATATCGGTATTTAAAATATATAATTAAATTATCAAAAAATAAATTAATAGTAAAACCAGAACATTATCCTTTGATATTTGATGAAATTGAAAATCTGATAAAAATTTTAAATAACGCTCCAAGAAAATTAAGTATAGATGAAAAAAATATGCTTCCCGAGTTAAATGATATAAAGGAAAGAATTTCTGATACTCATACACAATTACCGATTGATCCTACCGAAAAAGCTTTTACTAATATATGGAAATTATATCGTTATACGAAAAGCACGATAGATGATATTCCAGAAGCCCATCAACATTTACAAAAAATGGCTAATATGGTATTTGAAGCTGTACGTGATTAACATTCAACACACCAATTCAACGGCACACTCAATAAAGACGGCTTCGCCCACATCGATAATGTCGCACCCGGAACTGCCAGCATTGAATTTGTCCCCGACTACGATGACAAAGTCAAACAGGCACTCGAACAACTGCAACAAATGTTCAAAGAGGAATTACAGTCTGCCTATCAAGAAACCCAAATGTTGGATACAGAGTGGGATAAAACCGACTGGATGGATAAACCCGTTATCTTAGCCGGCAGTTTAGCCATTGGTGTAGGCGATGCGATACACGATTTTGCCTTGAGTATTGTGCATTTATTACAAGACATCCAAAAAACACTCAACAACACCGGAAACTGGTTAGGACGTTACACCTCGTATCATGAACAACTGCATCGCGCCTGGGATAAAGGCGATATTGACATAATCATAATCAAGGGGTGTGCGGCCGAGCTAGGTCGATATTTCCAACGGGTGAAAATCCCGTTCCGGCAAGGTAGGCCAACCACCGGATAGCAAGCATCGGGTAGGCGGCGGTAACGCCAAATATTAAGCACGATGGGCGCAAGCCAACAGGCCGTAAGTGAAAACTGAAGTGATTTAGCCTCGTAAGATTAGATGAATAGGGCGACAGTTTACCCCTACTGGAAGCCACCATTTTATAATGCGACAGGTAAGTGTTATAAAACTATTTCGGGGTTGTAAAGCATGGCATGTTGGACATTAGGAATGTATTGGCAACTCGGGATATCCTGAAATGTCTTTCAAGGAAGAGAGTAAGTTGAACAAGTGATAATAAAACGAGAACAACTGATGCAGTTCAGGAAGTCGGATGGTGGCATAGTATCATTGAAAGTGTGTAATGCATCTGGAGAGAAGGCCATCACGACAACAACAGCGTTGTGAGGAAACACTAAGCATGCACAGAAATGAAGAACAAGTGACAACGAAATTACAACGCATAGCAAAGAAGGCCAGTAAAGATAAACACTGTCAATTCACCAGTTTATTTCATCTGATGAATAAAAGTTTATTGCTGGAGTGCTTTACGCAGCTAAAAGGAAAAGCGGCGTCAGGCATCGATAACATCACCAAAGAACAGTACGCTAATGATTTAGAAGCCAACCTTGAGAAATTGGTTAAGCGACTTCATCAAATGGCGTATCAACCACACCCGGTGTTACGGGTTTACATTCCCAAGCCGAGGAGTCAAAAACAACGGCCGTTGGGTATTCCAACGCTAGAAGATAAACTGGTACAAGCTGGCTTGGTCAAAATCTTAACAACGATTTATGAACAAGACTTCGTCAACGATTCTTACGGGTTCCGACCGGCACGAGGATGTCATGATGCACTACGCGCATTAAGTCATACAGTGGAAAGTCATCCCGTCAACTATATAGTAGAAGCCGATATAAAAGGATTCTTCGACAATGTTGATCAAGAACAACTGATGGACTTTATCAAACATAACAATCAAGGGGTCAGTTTCGTTGAAATATTTAATAAATTAAAAAATAAAATTTGGCTAACAAACACTTACATTACACATAAAATGCATTTAATACGATCTGATTCATGAT
>CAYOHQ010000326.1:0-3789 GCA_964403805.1 uncultured Thioalkalispiraceae bacterium
TTAATTGAAGATGTATGGATTTGGGCATTTCAAAAACGAATTATAGCAACTAATTATAGAGCAAATAAAAATGTTTGGAGAAGAGTTGTTATTCGTGGTGATGGCTGTTATCAAAAAAAATGTTTAGGTAGCGGTAATCCGAATGTAGGCTTTACAGTTTATGATTCAAGTGATGTGTCAGTACAAAATATGATAATCGTTGATCGAATATTAAAAGGTGGACGTAGCTATGCAGATTTTGCAACAGCACAACATACAAGTAAAAAATATTATTTAGGTAGAAATGAATGGCTAGGAATTATATCCATAAATTCTGAAGACAGTGGATTAGTATTTGAAGCTGATAATGCAATACGTGGTAGTTATACGTGGACAATTAAAAATGCACTAATATTAGATAGTATGAAAGGCGGTATCAATATTGGAAAACAACCTTATAGTGGTAATACATCAAATATTGTTGAGAATACGACAATAATACTATCAAAATCATCAAAGCTCGATGGGATTCGGCTCGCACCCGGTCAAAACTCTAGCACTGTAAATAAAAATGTAATAGCCTTTGCTGGCCGTTATTCAATTAACTCAGCATCAAGCCCTACCTATGCTATATCCTATAAGCCCAAAAAAAATCATTATAACCAAACAAAATGCATAGTGGGCTGTGTAAGAATCAATCCCTTTAAAAAACTTTGGGGCAGTAAGAGTCTTAAGTCTGGGGTTTCAATGTTTACAAATAATGACACAAAAAATAGTAGCAAAAATAGTATCGGTGCCAGTCTTATATATCGTTATGGTAAGAATGGATCTCGATTTGGTGATAAGGGATATAAAATGTTAACAGATAATAAATTATGGCCATGGCCGAATGAACTCCGCTTAATGAATGAGATGTGTGCTTCAAGAGAATCTAAGATGTGTTTAACTTCAACTAAGGATAGAAAATTGACCGCATCGTTAACTAATTACATTCAGGGTTATATTAAAAATAATAATCTGGATCAGTGATTAGAATAATTGTGCTCAGAATGCTAATAATTGTAATAATGTGAATAGAATAAGGTTGAGTGGATGAGTAATAAAAGTGATATTGGTCGATTTTTTAAACACTCCAGCATTTATGCAATTGGAAATATTCTAAACAGGGTAGGCGCATTTCTATTATTACCCCTTTATACAACGTATCTATCTGTCGGAGAGTATGGAACTCTAGAGTTATTTTATACTGTGTCTGCTGTAGTTAGTGGAGTTTTGGGGGTTGGGATAGCGCATGCTACTCTGCGATTTTATTTTGAGTATGATGATATCAAGGATAGAAATGCAGTTGTTAGTTCAAATTTGTTAGCATCAGCTTTAATAACATCGTTTGGTATAATAATAGTAATAATTTTTGATAAGGAAATAGCAAACCTCGTTTTTAAAGATCTTGAAATTGATGTGCTGTTAGGCTTGTACATTATTATGGTAACGATGATACTGGAGCTTTCATCTCAAGTTTGTCTAGCATATATTCGTGCAAGAGAAAAATCATTATTTTATGTCATCGTTTCACTCGTAAAATTAATAATACAAGTATCAGTTAATAGCTATCTCATTATTGTTGAAGAAGCTGGAATTATAGGAATATTAGCAGGAAATTTAATAACAGTAGCAATTGGATGGCTAGTTTTAATTTACTTTACACTGTCAAATTGTGGGATACGATTTCATTTTGATAAGTTTAAGAGTGTAATTATCTATAGTTTTCCTTTCTTGCTTGGCACACTAGTTGGAATAGTTGCTGTAAACGCCGATAGATTTATGTTGAATGCATTTTTGGGGTTGGAAGCTGTTGGTATTTATGCGCTTGCAATGAAATTGACACTTTTAATTGAAGTGTTAGTTGCAGAACCATTTAGTAAATCATATGGTGCTTACCGTTTTTCAATAATGAAAAATCCTGATGCCGCTGAAACTCAGAATAAAATCACAAAATACATGTCTATTATAGTTTCACTAGTATTGGTGTTTATTGTTTATTCGTCGCACGAAATTATAACAGTTATGTCTGATCCTGAATACTATACAGCCGTTATTATTTTACCTGTGTTGATTTTTTCCGGGGGATTTAAATTATTTACCTATATATTTCAAACGGGAATTTTGTATGCTAAAGTAACAAAACATATGTTTACAATTAGTGTTATCGGATGTTTGTCTATTGTTGCATTAAACTATATATTTATCAGCTTATTTGGTTTGTTAGGTGCTTGTATTGCTAAAGTAGGGGCGTCATTAATAGTTCTTTTTGTGACAAACTATATTTCTCAAAAATACATGAAAATTGAATATCCATATTTGACATTAATTAAAGTCTTAATTATTACGGTTATATTCATATTTTTGGGTGTCTGGGTAAATGAACTGGAATTTTGGATTGCGATTTTTTATAAAATGTTACTAATGATGTTATTAATGACAACTCTATATTATTCTGGTGTTTTAAGTGTTAAAGAAAAATTATATATGATTAATATTATAAGAGAGAAAATACTAAAAAAGAGTAAATTGTAGGGTATTATATGCTCGATGATGCAAACAGTGGATGGATATATCATGTTGGTGATAATTTATTTAAAAATATCTTATTAGTTGATTGTGAAAATATTTATTCTACATGTAAAATTTATTCGTCTAATGTTTCTGTTATAGCTGATATTAATTACATTAATAGATTAGAAGCAGATGTTCAATATGATTGTATTATAGTTAAACTAAAAAATAAGAAATTTCTTAATGAGCGTGAAATTGAAAACCTAAATAAGTTTTTATCATCTGGTGGAGTTATTGCAGTATTTGTTAAAAATCCTTCCTCTTTTAAAAATATTAAAAAATCCAGTTTTTTTTCAGGAGTGCTTGAAAATATTTTTTATAGATCTGGTTTATTTTTAAAGAGCTTGAATGTTGAAAATAAATTCACACTAGCTAAATATTTTATTCAATCAGATTATGGATCTGTGAGTGAAGTTTTTTATAGTAATGGCTATAATCCTGTAAAAAATCCTTTCAAAATAAAAGAGAGAATAAGAAAAATTTTACTGAGTAAGTATTCTTATAAATATTTTTCTTCAAATTTTTTGTATGTGTTAAGTGATGGAGGCTGTAAAACAGTTATCGACAATGTACTGCATAAAGTACAAGTTGAAACTGGAATTATATTTCACACTGTAAATCGATGTTTGGTTATCCCCTATAAAGTCCTTGTTTCTGTTACTGGAAATGATAATAGAAATTATATATTTTTATTATTGCGCGGTTCAACTGGTAATGTTAGAGCCAATAGAGAATTGAGTATGATTCAATATCTTAATACTCAATATCCGAGTTTAGCGCCTTATCTGTCAGAATCTGTGTCATCCGGGATTTATGAAAACTTAGAGTATATTGTTTACCGTGAATTACCAGGGGTATTAATAGATTCAAATTTCAAAAAATTTGATTTTTCTCAGAATGAAGCTTTTAATATGCTAAAAACAATCGGGGATGTAAGTATTAATAAAAAAATGATATCTTCTGATACTTATGGCAACTTAGTTCAGTCTTGGATTCATGAGCTTAAGAGATGCTATAATGATGATCTTGAGTTTGTTTCATACATTGACTTGGTTGATCAATATTTATATGAAAAATTAACTAATACAGAAGTAAGTTTAGTGCTTTTTCATGGTGATTTTAAAATTGAAAATGTATTGTTTGACCCAAATAATTATACTGTAACAGGGATAATCGATTGGGACTTATCTGAAAAAT
>CAYOHQ010000327.1:0-3770 GCA_964403805.1 uncultured Thioalkalispiraceae bacterium
TATTGATTTGATGAGCATGCAGTATAAACGTAAGGTGTATCAAGGTGATGTTACTATTGATGAAACTGATCCATATTTAATGATGCTTGAAAAAGTAGAAAACTATTTAATTAAAAAAGATCAGCTTGAGCGGTTAGAATTAATACGGCGAAGTTTTTATTTGAAGGTCAATATCAAGTTAGGTTCATCAAATAAAAAACTGGAAAATGATTTTAAATTATACAAGATGATTTATCTTGTTAATAAATGGCAGTGGACAAGTTCCTATGTTGATAAACTTGATAATCAGGATAGCTGGAATTTACGCGCTGTAAGCAATGAACGGCATGAAATCATTAAAGACTTAACGACAAGTTATCGCGCATTATCTAATTTTGCCAGAGAACAGTCAGAAACGATGGCAAAAATTAAACCGTCTGATATTAATGTTCTGGGTCGTAAAATATATGCTGCATTTGAGAGAAAAGCAGGAAAAGTCGAGATTGTATACAAAGGAATAACAAAACAATTGTATGAAGATCATTTAACCATATCAAGGCGCTTAACCGAAGACAAGCAAGAAAAATGGTCAGCATACCATGGCGCTTTAATTGAAAATGACTTACCTAATCATGAGCCATTAAAAATTGCGCATAGCTTAATAGAGTTATGCGCATGGTGTTATTTTAATAAAATATTCAGCCCTCAAACCATTGTTGCATTGTATAGTGATGGTAGTGATTTAAGTAATCGCGAAATTCGAGCCATCTTTACCCACATGCAACACATGTTTGAAGATGCCATTCACACAGGTTCATCATTTGAAGATTTCAGGCAAGCGTCGAGTATTCGAGCGATAGGCACTTTTATTAATGTTGGTCTTGATCCCTTTTCATCGCGAACAAAACGTGGTGAGCATCTTGCGAGTAGCCGAACAGATTCATTGCAATATGGTGGGTTATCTGAAAATTTGGCTTTAAGTATCGATCAGATAATTGTAACCAGTTGGCAGGAAGTCTTAACATTTCGGTATTATGGTGTGCAAGGTTTACTGGATTGCTTACGGGAATATATCTTGTGGTCACCACCGTCTCATGGTCGACGGCCTCCTGCGATTAATGCTGTCAGTTTTTCATCATTACGTGGTAATGCCATTGCCAGCCGGGTTGAAGGTGTATTCGATAATATTATTTCATGCTTTTATGACGATGTTCGTTTAAAAAATACACGCTTTGTATTGGGAGTGGAGCAGAGTTATTTTTTAATTAAACTCAATAATGACAGTTTTGATAGTGAGCGGGTCGATTCGATGGATGAGTTGTTACAATCATTAAACACGGCACTGGGTTATTACAGCCCGGTTATATTTGATCAAATGACTTTAGAGGGTAGCGTGTTACCGCTGTTATACCAGCATAATAAAGTCAATCTTATTCAGCTTTTTTATTATGTTAGTGGTAAAGATGTGACGTTATATATATTAGATGAGAAAGGGGCGTTATTTAACTATAAAACACATTTCCATAATGCTATAAGTATTGTCAATCAATACCAACGATTTTTTGATTCAATTAATAAACGCATGATATTTTTATCAAATGAGATTGCAGTTGATTATAATGTCAAAGGACATGAAATGTTTCAGCTGGATAAGTCGCGCTCTGGAGTATGGTCGGTTCACAAAGAATCCATAAATCGATTTGCTAATGATAATGAGTATGTTAGTTTACAGGTTATTGGTGATGTGTTTAATAGTAAGCCGGTGTTTAGTATTTACGTTAGTGATAAAGAATTTACTACCATAGAATACGGTAAAGAATTATATGCCAGTGTCATCGAATATATTTTGCGATACCGTAAAAGCAAAAAATTATATTCGGTTTATATTACTGATGTGGACATTTCCAAATCTTTATTAGGAAAGTCATTACGAAATGTTCAAACAATACATTACTTAAATTATAAAAAACAAATTGAAGAAAATTTGAATTATGTTTTGGAAAATATGATAAAGTCTTAATACAATGAAACCCTATGCCGAATCCTGTGAACAAAATAAAGATCCTATTCTGACTGTTTTAAAAGAAGAATTAGCCGATATTCAAACCGTGCTTGAAATTGGAAGTGGCACAGGTCAACACGCAGCTTATTTTGCAACACAATTAAATCACTTGCATTGGATAACCTCGGATTTAGAAGAAAATCATGATGCGATTCGTCAATGGATTAGTGACAGTTCCGAAGGTAATATTGAAGGACCACGAGATATTGATGTTAATCAGGAACAATGGCTTGATGAATCGGTATGTGCAATCTTTAGTGCCAACTCAGCTCATATCATGAACTGGTCAAGTGTTGTTAATATGATGAATGGTGTAGCCAAAACCTTAAGCAAAGGCGGCATTTTTTGTTTGTATGGGCCATTTAATTATAAAGGGGATTACACGAGCGACAGTAATCGTAATTTTGACGCCTGGTTAAAAAATCGTGATCCTGACAGTGGTATTCGAGAATTCGAAAAGTTAAATTATCTGGCGTATGAAAACAACATGATTCTAAAAAAAGATTACGAAATGCCAGCAAATAATCGTTTATTGGTGTGGGTTAAGTAACAGATATTGCTAATCAATACTAGATACCTTTAAATTTTTTCTAAACCACCGAGAAATATCTGCTATTTCTTCCGGAATTACTGCATGCTCCATCGAGTATTCATGCCATTCGATTTTTAACCCCTGTTTCTCAATTAAATCACGAGAATGTCGACCAATCGCAATTGGAATAACCTGATCATTTAAACCGTGAGTCATCATAATTGGAATGTCTTTATTGGCAGCACTTAATTCTGACGCCAGGGTATCCGGTAATGGCAGGTAAGTTGATAGTGCCAGAATACCGGCTAATTTTTCAGGATACCGTAAGCCGGTTTGAAGTGCGACAACACCACCTTGTGAAAACCCGGCCAGAAAAATATTATTAACAGCAACACCTTGCGCTATTTCATTTTCAATAAAGGCATTAATGTAGCTAGCAGCTTGATGGATTCCTTTACTGTCTTGTTGCGCGTCTATTCTTGCTGAATCTAAAATATCATACCAGGCTGGCATTTCCATGCCACCATTAACAGTGACAGCTTGAGTTGGTGCATGGGGTAAAATAAAACGGATTTTATAATTATCGAGTAAACCAAGCTCGGGTATGAGTGGCTCAAAATCATAACCATCGGCACCCAGTCCATGCATCCAGATGACACTATAGTCTGCTTGTTCTGAGCCTAATTTTATGTGGGGTAATAGTGTCTGTGTCATAGTCGTAACAGAGTTTAACTGTGGCTTAGCGTAACGGGTTCGTTATTCTGTTCGCTGCAATATTTGCTTAATGCTTCAAACAATTCCTGCTGGTCATTATCATTTAACCAATTTTGGCTAGGCTCATCGTAGTTAAAGTGATAGCCGCCAGATTTTGCAGCGACCCAGATTTGTGATAATGGTACCTGCTTGTTAATAATTACCTTGGAATTATTGCTTTCAATTGTAATGGTAAGAATGCCACCTACTGTATCATAATCGAGATCAGCATCGCAGTTATCAAGTGCATCCTCAATCTGGATAAGGGTATTATCTACTTTTTCGTTAAATTCAGATTCAGTCATGTGTTTTAATACCTGTTGTAATGAGACGTTATTTTAACAGGTATTCGTTGTTTGGTTTGCGATACCGAGTCGTTTTGGTTATAAATAATTGGCATAAAAAAAGGTGAAGCCCATACAGAGACTTCACTTGCTCACTATA
>CAYOHQ010000328.1:0-3727 GCA_964403805.1 uncultured Thioalkalispiraceae bacterium
AGTTTAATCAGTGTATTTTTTGTATCTTCAGCTTTATTTTCGTCACCTGTTTTTAATCGAGTTGATTTAAAGCAAGATCTATCACAAACAGGACCTAATGATATTGTTGCTGTTGATTTAGATGGCGATACTAACCTGGATATTGTCGTTACCGAATTTAAAGGAGCGGATGGTACAGCCGCTGTAGAATTTTTCTTTGGCGATGGTACAGGAACATCATTTAAAGATAATGGAACGATTAAAGCTAATCGTAATGGTGGTGACGGTTTGCCATTTAATCCCGATGGCATTGCGGTTGCAGATGTTACTGGTGATGGTATTCCTGATATTGCAATTACTGCCGGGTTTAGCTCAGTAAATGGTAATAAAGTATATATTTATAAAGGTACAGTTACGGGAACTGTAAAACCCTATGATGTTATTGTAAGCAACCCAATAATTTTAACAACGAATACAACAGCGCATGACGTAGCCATTGGCGATTTTAATAATGACAATATTATTGATATCGTTGTGGTAGATAATATTGGACTGAATTTATTTTTAGGGACTTCAAAAGGTGTCTTTAATACAACAGCGAAAATATTTAATACGTCTGAAGTAGCGTACGATATTCAAACCAGATTAAATAAAGATGGCTTCCTGGACATTATTACCGAACATGAAATATTCTTTAATAATACACCAGCAATAAAAAAAGATATTACTTTTGTTTCGAAAGCCTATTACACAGGTTCAAATTTACCGATATCCGTTCTAACCGCGGTCACTGTAGCTGATTTTAATAGTGATTCTATTGTAGATGTTGCCTATGCATTAAATTATCCTCAATCTGGTGCTACACCACCTTCGAGTAGTATGGTAGTGATGCTCTCTGCAGGTAGTGGCATGAATGTTGTTTACTCAAAAAAAGAAACAGCTAAAATAGTAAATAGTTCAATTAGTGATATTGCTGCCGCCGATCTCGATCTCGATGGTATAGCTGATGTGATAACTTTAGATAATAGCCAGGATGCAATACATATCTATACTGGCAATGGTGATGGCAGTTTTGCACCAGCCGTTGCTAATAAAATTCTACCTGCTATCGGAGCCGCAACAAAAATAAGGCCGAAATTATTAGTTATAAGCAATATTGATAGCAATAAATATCCTGATATATACACTGCGAACGATACAAATGGTACAACACCCTCGTTATCCATTTTATTGCAGCAAGCAGGCACAGAAACATTTTTATTTGGTCCTAATCAATATACAACTCCAATACCAAGTCAGACCGCAACTACCTTACCCGTTCAAGTCTTGCGAAAATATCCGTCGGCTGTTTCAACATCGGTAAATTATACAGTGATAAATGGAAGCGCAAAAAACGGCACTGATTTTGTAACACCAGCAGGACCAACGAACTTAACATTTCCAGCAGGTAATTCAAGCCAGATAATACCAATCGAAATATCAGTTACCAATAACCCCAGTAGTAGTTTTACTATTGATTTAAAAGATGCTTCAGATGTTAATTTATTGGATACAGCTACCGTCGCACTTCAAAGTGGTGCCGCAATACCGACATTAACATTCTTTGCAAATAATTTTGATCTCTACGAAGACCCCAGTATTACAGCAACTCAAATTACCGTAATACGCTCTCCATCAAATACTTTATCGACTACAACAGTTGAGGTTAGATCTGAAGATATAACAAATGTAGCTGGCATTCTTACTGCAACAGAAACAGCAGATTACACAAAACTAGTTAAAACCTTAACATTTACTAGCGGAGTAAACTCACAAAGTTTTACGATCCCGATAGTCGATGACGCACTGGATGAAGGAAATGAAAAATTTAGAATAACACTAACGGCTGCAACGAATGGGCAAATCGTCACGCCGGCAACAATTGTTACAATCATTGATAATGATGCAACAGCAGCACCGGGAAATACCATTCCGGTTGCAAAAGCAGATAGTTATACTGTCGATAAAAATAAAACACTTACGGTAGATCTACCCGGTGTACTAAAAAATGACACAGATGCTGATGCGGGTACTACATTAACATCAAAACTTGCTTCTGGTTCTTCATTAACGGGTTTAACATTAAACTTAGACGGTTCCTTTAGCTATACACCGGCAACCGATCTTATAGGAACAGTAACATTTGATTACGTTGCCAACGATGGAACTGATGATAGTCTCCCTACAACAGTTACTATTGATGTCGTTAATACCATACCCGTTGCGAATGCTGATAATTACAGTGTTGAACAAAATAAAACTCTGACTATCCCTATTAAAGGTGTACTTGCTAATGACACTGATAATAATAATGACACTCTATCTGCAGCACTCGCACCTGCTAGTTCTTTAGCTGGCCTGACATTAAATACTGATGGATCTTTTTCATATACACCTGTTAAAGACTTTACTGGCCCCGTTAGTTTCGATTATATTGCGAATGATGGAACAGACGATAGTTTACCTGCCAAAGTTCAAATTGTTGTGTATGCCGCAGCACAAAAAGATGCGGGCGTTTTTTCATTTGATACCAAAAATTCTTATACAGTCTCTGAAAAAACCGGCAATCTTGTTTTAAATGTAATTCGCAAGACCGGAAAAGTTGGCGAAGTTACTGTAACTTATTCAATCACAGACCAACTGGCAAAGGCCGGGGTTGATTTTAATGATAAAACACCAACGCCGGGAACGTTAACATTTGCAAATAACGTCACTAGTATGCCAATCACAATCGAGATTATTTCAGATTCTAAAACTGAACCCGATGAAAGGTTTTTAATCTCATTACTCTCCGTTAATCCGTCAGGCGTACTAGACAACATCGAAACTTCTAAGGAAGTTACGATTACAGATTCAGCAATTGACGTAGTTACGCCAATCACTACGGGTGGCGGCGGCGGGGGTGGTTGTACACTGCAACGAGAGTCACGATTTGATCCGATACTACCATTCATGTTGATATTAACTATATTGTACTTTATGCGACGAATGAGAGGCATACAGTAGCCAAAATTACGTCAATAACATTATATGGTTTAAATTAAGCTTTAATCTTATAACTTATTAATTTTATTACATTTAATTCATAAATTAAGCTTAAGCACCAGTTATCGTACCGATAGGGTAGTTTTGCAATAGTAGGCAAAACTACCGAATGCAGTAGTTTTCCCTACCCTGTCTCCCCATTCTAAATCTTAAATTAGCCCTTTTTGCTTAATTATTATACATAATTCGAATCATTCTAAGTAAGCTCAAATCTGTTTGTTAAGTGAATATATACAGTATAAACAATGTGTTAGCTAAAAACTCAATAAAAATGTGTATTAATTAATCAGTTTAGATTAAGAATCTATTTAATAAAATTCGTATTTCAGCAGTAGTAATACATACCTTAGGCAGTAGATTTTTGCGTGGTAACCCGTAGTTTCGCTCTCTCGAAATTTCAGTACGGCCAAAGCCACTTAATAATTTAGTACTATAACTCCTAATTCATACAAGTTTATTCAATTGCATTGACTGACATTCAATACAGGACGTTTGAAATGTCATTGAACAAATTTTATAAAGCATCGGATACATTATTATTAATTTAATGTTCGATTAATTTAATTATTTATGAGTATGCGTACTCATAGAGAGATGTACCAGAGACGTAAAAAATTTTCGTTAAACTGGTTTCAAAAATAATTTTAGAGGGCTTTCTAATGTT
>CAYOHQ010000329.1:0-1934 GCA_964403805.1 uncultured Thioalkalispiraceae bacterium
TTTCACGTTGGCCATTAGGGGCGATTACATCTGGATCTTTTTCAGCCTTGTTTGGTATAACCAAGGAGGTCGTTGTTTCTAAAGCATACTGATGTGAATGATGTATGTATTTTCGGTATAACACATCGTATTCGGGGCATTCGGTGCCATTACTTTTAACGGCCATTACTAATTTTCTGAGCATGCCTGACACTTTGTAGGGCACGGGGAGTAAATTAGGAACTTCTTTGGTTACTGGATTTCCTTTTGCATCAACTTTAGTTATTTTTTTAATTTTCTCCGGCTAACCCTACTACAGCACAGTGTCATAAAGCCCAATAAAAAGTAACTTGGATTTGATACACACAAATTATCGGGTAAGCACCTAGTGAACCACATCTATTCAATAAAAAAGCTGCAGTAAATAATATTTTTATCTGTCACTTGGTCTCACCCAAGCTTCTGAATAGGCTTTGGCTTTTCCGACAACATAAATTACTCGATCACTTCTACTATTCGGAAAGTTTGACAACCAAATAACTGCTTCACCATTTTTTCCTAATCCTATAATTAAAACAAAACCGTATTCTTTTTTACTTTTGTTCCCAATTGTAATTCGTGGTAAGCTTTTTGCTAATTTTGTAATTTCAGGTGAGATTTTAATGTTGGCTTTGTATAATAATTGTGTTTTCATCTCTACCCACTCAACATAAATTTCTTTTGGCATTGGCTGATTATAGGCTGTTGTTGTAGCCCCAGTCGCCTCCCAACAACAAGAAATGCTACCTGATGGCATGCTCCAACCAGTATCAAATCTTACGGCTCTACCCCAAATCTCATTTTTATTATGGGTGCCAACACCTACAGTATATTGTTTAAAGATACCATTTGATGCATTTAATGTACTACAGGCATTGAGTAAAAATATAAAGCTGAGTAATAAGAGGATATTCTGTATATTAAAAATTTTTTCTATTTTAAACATATTGTGCATCTTCTTTATGTATGCCAGCAAAACTTTTATTTTCTTCATATTTATCAGGATCAATTGCTGCTGTTGGATTGTTATAAAACATTTCTCGTTCACCATTCGCTGTAGTCATATTAGGGTGAGATTCCATTTTATTAGCATTTATTAATCCTCCATAATATTGATGGGATATATGGATGTACCGTCGATACAATACGTTGTATTCTGTTGAATCTTTACCTTTGCTTTTAACACCCGTGATTAATCGTCTTAATATGCTAGATACTTTATAAGGCGTTTTTAATCGTTTTGGTTTTTTAACCATCAATATTTTTCCATTTTTATCCACTTTCGGTTTGCCTGTTATATCTTTAGCTTGAACTAGTTCTGTTAACATTTTATCAACTTGCTTACCATCTTCACCAATTACAGGGTTACCATTTTCATCTTCCTGCAATTCATATTCAATCTCACCTTCTACAGTTTCTAATGTCTCAATTGATTTAAATGGTACGCTATTTTCAATCCCTAGTTGATGCATGCGCTCTAACGTTATGTTACAAATTTCATTTATAGATTTTCTTTTCCAAGTAGGCACAACAACTGTTTCATGTGCTTCGTCAGTACCTTCTTCCGGTATATCATCGCCTGTTATTAATGAATAAGTAAATTTTCTTCCTCTTAGCCTACCGGTATCTGGATAATATTGCTCCGTCACAGCTTTTGCTTGTTGCATAATTTCTTTTTTTCGCTCATAACTTAACCATTCGAATTTATCTGAAAATGAAACAGGCTTAAAGTTTAGAACTTGAGGACGTGTGCCATACCCACCTCCAATATCAGAATGTGCGCCAGGCCATTGTTCTTCAATAAAATTACTCGGTAAAGAAGTATTTGATTTAACAGTCGACAGTGGAAAATATTCTCTAATTTCATCACCAGCAGTCAAATGCACAACTTTTTTAGCCGCTTTTTCATGAATGTC
>CAYOHQ010000329.1:2034-3723 GCA_964403805.1 uncultured Thioalkalispiraceae bacterium
TTTCATCACCAGCAGTCAAATGCACAACTTTTTTAGCCGCTTTTTCATGAATGTCCAAAATTGCAGGGCCCGTGAGTTGATTGCCGACATGAATCATCCAGTTGTCATTACTGTTATCACCGGCCATACCAACTGAGCCAACAGTGTCAAAAAGTCCGACAAAACGAAATTCCGGTATTGGACCACCCCAAAACATGGGATCGATTTGTGTGCTGCGAAGAACTTCATTCACATAAGCACGAGCACAGGCCGCACCACGGCTAAAACCAAATACATCGACAATCACTTTTGGAGAATGACTTTTTTTGTCGAGAAAACGAATTAAAGCATCAATTCCATTCTGGAGGTGCGACCCAAAACTATATGCAAAACCTGCATCCAAATCACTATTAGCTTCCCCAGTCGTTGTCCCAACACCATGCTCATAATGTTTATCAATTTTTTCTTCGCGCTTATATAATTCCCACAATTTGGTAATATTCGATGGTGAATTATCATTACCATCCGTTATTTTATCATTCGTGTAATTATTATTAGTACCATCAAAAAACACCCCAAAGGTCGGTGCCGGCCCGGTATTTAATGTCACGACATTATCTTTACTAAGATAAACGTCTTTTTTAACTTTGATTAATTCTTTATCGGTGGCTGCAACCATGGTGCTGTCCTTGTCTCGTTTTTTTGTCGTTATGCTGTTTCTTTTGGTGACACTGTTATTTCATGGCCTAAAATTTCTACGGTGTAGTTTGCTGATGGATCAACGCATCTAAATACAATGCCACCTTGTTCACTGGTGATGCCTTTTCCAATTTGTTGCCCGTCTTTCTTGGCTAGGTATTCTTCATTAGCGACTGGACGTGCTTTACTTCCATTGTCGTTTTTAACAATCACTTCATACGTGGTTGGCATTAACAAGGTTTTTGAATCTTTTGATAATGCACCGCTGCTACTGACGCGGTATTTGTATTCTAACGGCCCTGATGAACCGGCTGATCCATCGACTTTCATATCGGCTTCGGCATCTTTAACGCTGCGCTTCCAGGCATTTTGATATTGGCCAGCACCTTGATCTAAGGTCATGTTGATTGTGTCGATTGTTTTTTGTTGTCCGTTTGCATCGCATTCGACTACGGTGATTGTGGCTTTGGCACCCGGTTGAACATTTTTAACAGTGAATATCTGATGGACTATTTTACCGGCGGTAAAGCGTTTATCACTCCAGGATAATGATGGAATTTGAGGTGCTTTTGCTTTTTGTTGCGCAGCTGCAATGGGGTTCTCCGCATTTGCGGTGTTGTTTGCTGGGCTTTGAGCTTGTGGACTTGGTGCGAGTGTATTACTTGTTGCATCTTCTACTGCTTCTTCAGCTGCACCAAACCCCTCATACCGGCCAATCTCACTCTGCGTAAAACTGGCACTACCCGAACCACCGCCGGCTCCGCCACCACCACCGCCGCCACCACCACCGGGAACGTGTGTCATCATGCCGCCTTTGAGTAGTAAACTCCCGGCATCAATGTTGACGGTGGTGCCTTGAATATCAATCATTCCAGCAGTCGACATTTCTATTTTAGCACCGGATTGTTTAAAACTAATCGCGCCACCGCCATCGCCTTTTAAGGTGATGGCTTTGGCGGCTTCAATTTCAAACTTGCCACCGGCAATTTTGAATGTCATGTCTTTGTTTTT
>CAYOHQ010000330.1:0-3713 GCA_964403805.1 uncultured Thioalkalispiraceae bacterium
AAAAAAAATCAATAAAAATGAAGATGATCCTGATACCTAAACAAATTATTTTACAGCCAAATCAACGAGTTTAAATTCAAAAGCAAAAACAAAATTAAAGAACTTGGCAAAGAAAATGATAAAAGATAAAAAAACTAAGCACATAATAATTTCCGGTTATTCCGATGATGTAGGAAACAAAACTCAGAGTACGGCTATTAGCAAACAACGCGCATTGGTTGTTCAAAGTTATTTGGAAAAGCGAGGAATAGCAGCGAAAACTTTATTTACCCGTTATTTTGGACGGGATCATGCGATTCTTTCGAATTCTACTGCTAAAGGCCGAGCCAAGAACCGCCGCGTTCATATAGATATAATCCACTCGAATTTAAAATCTGCACGTTAAAATCACTAATATTATTCGATTAATTAGTGCAGACGATACCCTGAAACAGGGTATAATTCGAGCCTTTATACTCTATTAAATTTCTGAGGCTTACTATGTCGAAAAAGGCAAAAATTAACAAGGTTGTGCTGGCTTATTCAGGTGGATTAGATACGTCTATCATATTGAAATGGCTAGAAGATGTTTATGGCTGTGAAGTCGTGACATTTACCGCCGACATAGGTCAGGGTGAAGAAGTTGAGCCAGCTCGTGCCAAGGCAGAGGCGATGGGCGTTAAAGAAATTTATATTGAAGATTTACGCGAAGAATATGCGCGTGATTTTGTATTTCCAATGTTTCGAGCAAATACCGTTTATGAAGGGGAATATCTATTAGGTACTTCAATTGCAAGACCATTAATCGCGAAACGTCTGGTTGAAATCGCACAACAAACCGGAGCCGATGCTATTTCACATGGCGCAACGGGTAAGGGCAATGATCAGGTTCGATTTGAACTGGGTGCCTATGCATTGATGCCCGATGTTCATGTTATTGCACCCTGGCGAGAATGGGATCTCAACTCTCGTGAAAAGTTAATGGCCTATGCCGAGCAACATAATATTCCTATCGAGCAAAAACGCGGCAAGAAATCACCATACTCGATGGATGCAAACTCATTGCATATATCGTATGAGGGTGGAATCTTAGAAGATCCCTGGGCTGAGCCTGAGGATGATATGTGGCGTTGGACAGTATCACCGGAACAAGCTCCCGATAAAGCAACTTATATTGAACTCAGCTTTGAGAAAGGTGATGTAGTTGCTATCGATGGTGAGCCTGTTTCTGCTGCTACTGTTATGGAGCAGCTCAATAAAATTGGTGGCGCTAATGGTATTGGGCGTGATGATATTGTTGAAAACCGCTATGTTGGAATGAAGTCTCGTGGTTGTTATGAAACTCCTGCTGGCACTATATTATTAAAAGCACATCGAGCTATTGAATCAATCACCCTGGATCGTGAGGCTGCTCATTTAAAAGATGATTTAATGCCGCGTTATGCCAGTTTAATTTACAATGGTTATTGGTGGTCACCTGAACGAACCATGATGCAAACCATGATTGATGCATCTCAGATTACAGTAAATGGTATTGTTAGATTAAAATTGTATAAAGGCAATGTAATTGTAGTAGGACGACAATCAGAATCAGATAGTTTATTTGATGAAAATATTGCTACTTTTGAAGATGATCAAGGTGCCTATAACCAACAAGATGCTGAAGGATTTATCAAATTAAATGCTTTAAGATTGCGCATAGCGAAACGTAAAAAATAATATTATAGTTTACAGTTAATTTTTAACCTTGGGCAGAGAAGAAGTTTAATCCATTTTTTGCCGTATTGGGTAAAGCTGATCTATTTTGCTCATATTCTTCTAGGCTTTGTTCAGCAAAAAATAGTATAGAGTCGGATTGCCCCCAATTTTCAACTAAAGATTCCAGATAAAATTCAATACTACTAATCGCATCTGCTAGTGAGTCTAGTGATGCGGTAATTGGTATAGCCTTGTTAATAATTAAATCTTTTTGAATATAGTGTTTACATTGATTGAGTAAGCTGGAAGCACGATCTAATTCCAGCTCAGATAATCTTTTCTGAATTTTTACAAGTAAATCCGGGATGTTTTCTAGTAAATCATAATTATTGGGTGCGACACTGTATTCGGATAATGCCTTCTTAACCTCGTATAGATCATTATTTGATTTATTTAATAATATATTGAGTAATTTTTCTTTTTCAACATCATGTAATTCAAGTTTTACTGTATCAGTATTAAATCGATTGCCTGTCAATTTATTTAAGTCGGTTAATGAATCTTTAACTTGCAGTAGTGATTCTGCAATTTCCAAAATGACAGAACTGTTTATATCATTCATGGAATTGATCGATGAGTCTAAAATTTCTTGTTGTTCGAGTATGGTTGCTCGTTGTATTCCAAGACCTAAAAGACCTAAAGTATCAGACATTTTGTGAAGTACTAGCTTAGATTGAACTAAAATTTCAATTTCTTTACTCTCTGAACGTGTAAACACAGCCAGATTCTCAATGATATAGGCTAATTCATCTATTAATTCTGCAGAGGTCGTTTGAATTAGTGATGCTGCAAGTGCGGTATTTTGAGTGCTCAATGTTCCGTATATTTCAGCATTGGGAGCAATCGTTTTTAAATTAAATTTTTGTTTAATTTCATTACTTAATTCACCATTTGACTGAGAGCAAGAGACATAATACAAAAGATTTTTAATTAATGTAATCGGTACTTCCTTTGAGAACTCGGATTCACCACCGTCTATAATTTTTTTAATTTCTCGATCTACATTTCCGATAAGCAGTTTTAAGGCGATGCTGGATTCTAAACCACCTTGACGTAAACTTTCCATTACGCCACTGGTAACCCATAACAATTTATGAACATCTGAATTAGAACAGGTGTTTTGTAACTTATACATTACATCCGATACTCTGTTAATTCCATATTTAGTATTTTGATCTTTAAACCAAAGCAACATGCCAATGTGACATGTATGGCGTAATTTTTTAGCTACAGTCTGGATATTTTCAGTTTTGTTATACGAGTTTATTGGTGTTGCGATGTTAATGTCGGGTGAGAACAAAGCGTTTTCTGTGAGCAAACTCTCACTACGTGCTGCACGCATGTCATTTAGTAGTGGTAATAATGTTAGAGGAATATCCGTACTACCAGCCTGAATTTTTTCCAGGTAATCCGGTAGCATAGTCATGGTATTGATTAATACTTGAAAGGTTTCTTCCTTATTGGAAATTTTATCTTTACCCAATGCAACTACCAGAGCCTCCATTTCTTCGGCAACCATGGCGGCACCATATAGCTCCACCATCTTAAGCGTACCCTGTACTTGATGGAGATAATTCTGGCAGTAGTGAATATTGCTTGTATCGTCGGGGGTTTCTTTATAAGTGTTTAAAGCCGTTATCGCTTGTTCCAGGGTAGTATCGATTTCACCCTTTATCCAACCTAACGTATTGATATCCAGTTCATGGTGGTAACATGGATTATTCATAATAATTTCGTTCCTAAAATTATACGAGGTTTATTACTGCTTAACATAATACAGCGTTATTTTTTGGATTCGTCATTTATATGTCTAAAACGTGATAAGAAACACAATTATTTTTAGACTTAGTTTAAATCAGATGGGGGGGAGCCGCCAAGCTGCCTTGGCGGTTTAAAACTATTAAGGATTGAATTTTTGTTTTAGCCAATAATCAACACTGGTGTATTTTCCTGAACCGATGAAGAATAATGCTAAT
>CAYOHQ010000331.1:0-3707 GCA_964403805.1 uncultured Thioalkalispiraceae bacterium
CTAATAGAGCCGACTGAACTTTCGGTGGCGCTCGATTAATTTCATCCGCTAAAATCAGGTTATGAAATAAAGGGCCTTTTTGAAAATGGAACGAACCTTCATTTGGCCTAAATACTTCAGTTCCGGTTAAATCTGCTGGTAACAAATCCGGTGTAAATTGAACTCGATGAAAATCACCTTCGATTGTCTGACTTAATATCTTAATCGCCCGTGTTTTTGCAAGACCGGGTGCGCCCTCAACCAGTAAATGGCCATCGGCTAATATTGCAATAATGAGTCGTTCGATTAATTCATGCTGCCCTAAAATCTCGGTATTCATGTAATCACTTAGTGATTTAATAATTTTTTGGTTTGACATGCTGCTCCTCGCAAGCTTCCTATTTTTAGTGTTCAGGTTTATGAACCTGCAATCCTCGAAAAGTTTCCACTAATTTTACATGAGTACGCTGCTAAGGTGTTAATACCCAGATATAGTGACTCTAAATTAGTGTCAAATGTGAATTAAGCTAATTTACCACGAACACAAGCTCATTGTGTTTCTTGCTAATTTCTAGATATTAACGAAAAACCAGAGTATTTTTTACACTATACCCTTGATTTTACTAATGATTTAATATTTGCACGCAATATTAGTTATTGCTAATAAACTAATTAGCAGGTATAATTTCCCGCAATTTCACTCAAACATTAAGTATTTACCGGAGAACATGATGGCGAAACAATGTGATCTTTCATTCCAGCAAAAAAGCCTGTTTCAACAAGGTTTTCAATCTTATACACCAGCAGAGTTAAAACAACTCGAATGGGGCTTACGCTTCACACCTGCTGTTTGTTCACTTATTGCGCTGTATGGATTGATATATCAATTACCAATGGTACTGTATGCCGTTGCAAGTCTGGGATTAATTGCATTTTTCTTACCAAAATCGCATCCGATGGATCTAATTTATAATCATGGTGTTCGCCATTTATTTAATGCTGTCGCACTGCCTACTAGTCCATTTCAACGCCGATTAGCCTGTATGTCCGCCGGTATAATGAACATAATTGCTGCTAGTTTGTTTTTACTCAATTTACCAATTGCTGCATTCATCGTAGGTGGCATGTTACTGGCGTTACAAGCAATTGTCATATTTACCCATTTTTGTACCCTGTCATGGATGTATGAAGGCGTCATGAGATTATTTGGGAAATGGAGTAAGCCACTTGAAGTTGATAAAGCCAAAAAGCTGCTTGATGGCGGCGCTGTCGTTATCGATGTGCGTGGACCAGATGAATTTTCAAATAAGCATCTAATCGATGCGATTAACATGCCCCTGGAAGAATTAGAAAATCTGGCGCATAAATTACAAAATATGACAGCATTACTTTATTGTAACAGTGGAACTCGAAGTCATATCGGTACACAAAAGTTATTAAAGTCCGGCCTAACACAAGTATATGATATTGGTGATTTTAGTCGTGCAGAGATGATTACACAGGCTGCAAATTAATATTACAAGCAACGAAAATAGAAGTGAGTAATACCAAAACCGGGTTTATACCCGGTTTTTTATTGAATCTTGATTGTCGCAATAACGTGATTACCACAGCCGACAAATTCAACATCTGAAAAGCTCAGCATTCTTGCCATTGCAATTCCTCGACCATGTGGGTGTGTCGCACGATTGGGATCAAGCTCTAAATATTTTTCAGGGTTAAAACCCTTGCCTTCATCTTTAATGATAAAACGAATTTCATTTCCATCTTTTTCCCAGAATACATTTACATTTTTATCCATATACTCTGGTAAAGATAAGCGATTTTTAATTTCATCAATTAATTTATTTTCTAACAGAAATTTTTGTTTCTCATCATAACTAATTCCCAGGTTGCCATGCTCAACTGCATTCATTAACAACTCGGATAAACCTCGAACTATTTGTTCCGGAACTGGACACAAATTAGCTAATGTACAGGCGATGTTATTAATTTCATCTAAGGTTTTGAAAACGACGTGTCCATTTAATGACGCAATGTTAGTATTTTCAGATTTTGTTCTAGTGATATCACGAAGCAATTCCTGCTTACGAAATAATTCAGAAATTGCTGCTTCAACAATTGAAATTAGCGATCGTTTTACATACGGTTTGGTTAGATAATAATATGCTCCCTCTTTCATGCCTGCACGGATATCGGCCAGATCAATTAAACCTGTTTGAAAAATAACAGGTATCTCTTTTAGATGATCGAATTGTTTCATTTTTTTTAAAATTTGAATACCATCAAAACAGGGCATCTGGCGATCTAATATTGCGACATCAATTTGGTTTTTCTCTGATTGCAGGTAATTCCAGGCTTCCAAACCGTCACTGGCTAGTATAGTTTCACAGCCTTCATTTTCTAAAAACCGGTCAATTAAATTTAAACAACCGGAATCATCGTCTGCAACCAGAATTGTTACCTTTTTTGCTTTATGAATTTCCGGTATTTTTTTAATATTTTTATTTGTAGCTCTGGGCTTCGAATCTTTAACTTCATCGATAGTAATATTTTCACCAATAATTTTCATCAATCTATCTAAATCAACTGGTTTGGTATCATAATCACAACACCCTGCATCAATCGCTTTTTTACGATCACCTGACATGGCGTGTGCAGATAGTCCGATTATGGGTATTGCTTTAGTATCATTATTTAATTTAATTTGTCGCGTGGCTTCCCAACCATCGAGAACGGGTAAACCCATATCCATTAAAATTAAATCCGGTTTACTACTTTTTGCTTTATCAACACCCTGTTGACCGTCTATTGCCGTTAATATATCAAATCCTTTACGCTGCAAGCGGCGCATAAGCATATCACGGTTATTCTCGTTATCTTCAACTAATAAAATAGATGTCATATAATATTCTTCAATAAACTTAATAGTGCAATTATTTTATGGAAACCACCGTATCATTACCACCAACGAGGTTGCACATAATTTCTTCAATGACCGCTTGATTATAAGGCTTGGTAATATAAGCGTCGGCATCAACAGATTTGGTAACGTAATGCTCATCAATCATTGAGCATAATACAATTTGTATATTTTTGGTCTTAATATTATTTTGCAATGAGCTTAATACTGTCCAGCCGTCTAAGCCGGATAACACCACATCCAGAATAATAATATCTATACTATCATTTTGTGCTACTTTCAAACCATCGAGACCACTCGATGTAGTAACAACATAAAAATTTAAATCAGTAAGATACTTTCTCAAAATTTGTCGCTCTTGAGGATTCTCATCAATAACTAATACTTTGGCACAATATTCCCCGTGTTTAGTTTTATTCTCATTTAAATCTGAGCTAAGTTTTTTATCGTTAACCTCAATTGGTATTCTTACAGAAAATATAGATCCATTTCCTAATTCACTACTAACACTGATATTTCCATTCATTAATTCACAAAATAATTTACTAATAGTTAAACCCAGCCCTGTTCCTTCATATTTTTTTGAACTACTTAAATCAGCTTGATTAAACGGACTAAATATTTTGTTAATATACACTTCATCCAAACCGATACCTGTATCTTTAACGACGAATTCAATTGCCTTAACGTTATCGCCGATAACAGAATCGTTTATAATAATAGTAATAGTTCCATGCTTAGTAAATTTAATGGCGTTACTGATTAAATTTAATAAAATTTGCCTTGTTCTTGTTAAATCCGAATT
>CAYOHQ010000332.1:0-3704 GCA_964403805.1 uncultured Thioalkalispiraceae bacterium
TAATTAGTTATTATTTTTTCGAGCGTTGTTTTCTTTTGTATTTTGAAAAATTCATGGTTTTATAACTGCCCGATGCCACATATTCACCCATCAGCATAAATTCTTTAACACCGGATGTTTTACCAGTATGTCTGTGAATTCTTTTTCCATTAAAATCAAAAAAAGCGATTACAGGTGTGGCGCGAACTCGATTTTCTTTAAATGCAAAATCTTTTTGTTTTACGCTTTCACCTTTAAAATTTACCATTTCAACATCACCCTCGATATCAACCGAGAATAATAAAAAATTTTTTCGATAAAATTCTTGTACAGCAGGTTGGTTTAACACATTAGTTTTCATGTAATGACAAAATGGACATTCATCCATTTCGAAAAATATCATAATTGCTTTTTTACCTTCATCTTTAGCTCGAGTAGTCTCTTCTGCAAAATCACCCCAAGTTTCCTGAAAAAAATATTTATAGGGATCTCTGGGGACTTCAGAGTACGAATTTGAAATAAAGAAAAAACCAAGTACAAAAATAAAAAACAATTGTAATGTTTTCATTATATTCGCCTTAACAAAAAATTGTATTTATTTACTTGAAGCATGCTTTAAATTTGAATTTATGACATTTTCAAGAAACCGACCATCAATTCTACCAACATGCCGAGACATCATTTCGCCAGTTGGTGAAATAATTACGGTTGTTGGCAAGCCATTCACGGGTCCCCAAAAATCAGCATTACCAGGATCCGCATGTAAAACCGGATACGATATAAAATATTGTTCAACAAATTCTTTTAGGTATTTTTGATCAACATCTTCATAATTAATTCCTAAAACTACTGCATCCTTATTTTTATGCTCTTCGTGAAAATCAACCAGTTCGGGTAATTCGTCCAGACAAGGCGGACACCAGGTCGCCCAATAATTCACGACAACCCATTTCCCTTTGTAATCTGATAAGTTATGTGACTTACCATTTAGGTCATTTAATTTAAAATCATCGGCTATTGCACCATTAATTATAAATAAAAATACTATTACACTTGAAATTCGTACTATAAAATTTTTCATTTCTCTTCTCTTTGAGCTGTATTAGGGATTAATAATATTATGACCCAATTTCCTGCAGAAGATTCAACCTGATTCATAGATAAGCTAATAAAATTAGTCTGAAATATCAATAAGATAGTTGAGTTATTTAGACATTTATTGTTAGTCTAACTAATAATTACTAGAAAATCTCATACAATCATACATTTATACCGCTTCACTCGTATATATTTTGAAGTGATATCGGTGCTGAATTACGTATTTCTAATCGTAACTGCATTAAGGCATTTTGAATATTCTTACTAAAAGCAAATTCATCATTTTCATCATGAGAATACTCCACACAACACGGGTTTGTTATCGATAATAAATCTTGTAAGCAATAACTTGACTTATCTCTGGTTAATTGCCAAATATCATTACACTGCATAATAAATTCATGTTCTTCAAGGTTTTCTAAAGTTGAAATAATCAATTCATCAGATATATGTGATTCACTATTCATAATCGCATCAGAGCTCACGCCGGTTTGCTCTGGTAAAAACCCTATGTCGCCTAGTAATTTAATCGCAACACACAAATCCAGTTGAGAATTAATTTTCTTTTTAGTTGTCAATTTTAAATAATCTGATCCACCTGCGGTTACTTCTGCTCCAATTAAAATGACCAGCCATGAGACGTATAACCAGATTAAGGTTAATGGTATTACCGCAAGCGCACCGTAAATTAATTGATACGTAGAAAACGACGTAATGAAATAAGCAAACCCACGTTTGGATAACTCAAATAAAATTGCAGCAACAACGCCACCTAGCATTGCATGTTTAAAAGGTACTTTTGTATTAGGAACAATCTTATATAATAACGTGAAAGCAAACGTAGTTGACACTAACGGTAAAATCGATAATAAATTATATTGCCCCTTAGCGATGGAAATAGTATCTGAAAAAATTGACAAGGTAGATAAATATGTCGAAATGGATAAACTAACCCCTATTAATACGGGACCAAAAGTCAAAATAACAAAGTAAACCGTAAACCGCATTAAAATATTTCTGGATTTTTTAACCCTCCATATTTTATTGAGTGTCTTTTCGATTGTGTCTAGTGTCAGTAATGCCGTTATTGCAATTGCAATAATTCCAATACTGGTTAAGCGTTGTGTTTTGGTAACGAATACCAGTAAATAGGATTTGATTTCATTGCCGAATTCTGGGGCAAAAATTTGAAATAAATACTCTTGACCCACAGTTAGAAACTCCTGGGCTGCCGGTATTTGTTTAATGATAGTGACTGAAATTGCAAGCAGCGGTACTAACGCCAATAATGATGTAAATGTTAATGCGGCTGCCACATGAGGACAATGATCTGCTATAAATCGTTGAACAATAATATTTAAATAATTCAATATTTTTTTTAAAATATTAACTATTACAATTTTATTGTTATTTATCTGATTAAGTTTATTCATTACATAAAAAAGGCCCCTTGTGGAGCCTTTAATTAAATATTTGTTTTAATTTTTTCTATTGATCGAGATAAGCAGTATCTGATGCTTCAGCAACACCTAGCGACCAACTGCCACGAGATTTTGCGTGAGCTACTGCTGCACTAACATCGTCACTTGATACATTAGAGTCAATCGCTAACTGTTGACCGGGATAAATCAAATCTGCATCTTTAATTTTATTGCGGTTTACTTTGTAAATCAGCGGCCAGTGATAAGGATTTCCATAAACATTTGATTTAGCAGAAATATCCCACAAGTTATCACCCTGAACAACGCTATATTCACCAATATCGCTTTGTGTGACGTTCCTTACAGGAGCAGCACCTAACATGTGCTCAAGACGCTTGAGTTCAGAAAATTTTTGCTTAACTGCATTCTCAGCCTGACGACGTGCTTTATTCGCTAACTTAATAGCTGTTGCATCATCCCCATTTGCTAACGCTTTTTCAGCCTTTTTGATAATTTTACCGGTATCACGCCATTCGTAATTTTCATTTATTGCTCGTTTATTAGCCGCTTTAGCAGCAGCAATCGCATCTGCCGCGCTTGACCCCTCTTCTTTATCCGGTGTGCTGTCACATGCTGCTAGAAATGCAACTAATGCTACCAAAACCAAATATTTAAGTGCATGACGAATTACCATGATTTACTCCAGAATCTATATTGTTATTATTAGTTTGTCAGTATTAAACAAACACACGAAGTATCGAGATAGTAGATATTCAAAAATATCACCCTATTTAATAGACTGTCAAGCGACTCAACAATAATATCATAAGGTAATGATTTTATTTAAGAATTTCTAACAGAGTATTGCATTTATAACTTTAAATCAGTGTGTTACTTGCTTGCTTTTTTATGATTTTGAGACGACTGTCTAGCAAGGGTGGCCTCAAGTTTCGCCTCAACGGCTAAAGATTGCGCACTATAAAAATCCCCCTCTTCCAGAAAGGAGCGAGCCTCTTCAAGCAAGCTCTTGGCTTTGTTATACGATTCTTTGGCATACTTCTCAGCATGAGCATCTTTAGCCGCACTCAAGGCCTGACGGGCATCACTCATTTCCTGAACAGGTGGATTTATTGCACATGAAGTAATGAACATTAATGCGCTAATAAACAGAGCAGCTATAACTAAAAATTTGTTTTTATGCATTAG